>JAXDLS010000063.1:0-3532 GCA_034666485.1 Chloroflexota bacterium | reverse complement strand
CCCTGCTGACCGCCGGCCTCACCCCGTGGCTGGCGGTGGAGGGACGGGTGGGGTTCGAGGTGATCTCGATGGTGCTCGCGCTCTCGGTGGCGCTGCTCTGCCTGGTCCACCTCCTCGAGGACGGCGGAGTGCGCTGGGGACTGGGCGCCGGGCTGGCCCTGGGGGTCTCGGTCTACGGCTACAGCACCGGGCGGCTGCTCGTCGCCCTGCTCACTGCGCTGCTCCTCACCGTGCTCCTGCCCCGGCGGCGCCTCCCCGAGACCCTCGCGGTCATGCTCCCGGTGGCCGCCGCCTACCTGGTGCTCGCCCTCTGGGCGCAGACCCACCCGGGCGCGCTCACCGGCCGCTTCTCGTCGCTGAGCGTCACCGCCGACAACCCCTCGCCGCTGGTGGCGGCGCAGCGCTTCGTGCGCAACTACGCGAGCTACGTCGGAGCTCCCTTCCTCGCCACCCACGGCGACTCCAACCCCCGGCACAACACCGGCTTCGGCGGGATGCTGCTGCTCGGCTCGCTGCCCGCGGTGCTGCTCGGCGTGGCCACCTGCCTGCGCCACCACCGCGGCCCTCTCCATCGCGTGCTGCTCGGCGGGCTGCTGCTCGCGCCGGTGCCCGCGGCGCTCACCGCCGAGGGCACGCCCCACGCGCTCCGCGCCGTGGCGATGCTGCCCTTCCTCCTGGCGATCGCCGTGCTGGGATGGGCGATGCTGCTCCCCACCCTGCTCGACCGCCGCCTGCGCGTGGCGGTGGTGGTGCTGCTGGTCGCCGCCGCCGGCGAGGCGGCGGCCTTCGAGCACGACCTCTTCGTCGACTGGCGGGGGCGTGCGCTCGCCGCCTTCGACAGCGGCGACCTCGACGCCATCCAGCGTGCCCACGACCAGGCCGCCGGCCACCTCGTGCACCTCTCCACCAGCCTCGACCAGCCCTACATCCAGGCCCTGTTCGTGCTCCGTCCCGACCCCCGCGACTACCTGCGGCGCGGGCTCGCGGCGGTGGGCGTGCAGCTCACCGCACCCGACCGCATGGGCGACGACGCCCGCGCCGGCGACCTGCTGGTGCTCGCCCCCGGGGACCAGCCGCCGCCGGGCGCGCAGCCGCTCTTCGAGGAGACGGCGACGGTGGTCTCGCCGGTGGTCACCGTGGTCGGACCGGAGAGCAGCAGCGTGCTGCTGCTCGTGGTCTACCGTCGCTGAGGCGCGAGGACGCCGTTTCGCGCCTCGCTGCTAAGGTGCACGCAGGGATCTGTGGACAGGGGAGCGAGGGTATGACCGACGTCGTCATCGTGGAGGCGGTGCGCACACCGCTCGGCCGCGGCAACCTGAAGAACGGTGAACTCCGCGACGTCCATGCCGTCAAGCTCGCCGCCCACGTGCTGCGCGAGGTCATCGGTCGGGCCCGGCTCGACCCCGCCAGCGTCGACGACGTCATCTTCGGCTGCGTGATGCAGACCGGCGAGCAGGCGGTGAACATCGCCCGCCAGGCGGTGCTGCTCGCGGGCTTCCCCGTCGAGGTTCCCGCCACCACCGTCGACCGGCAGTGCGGCTCCTCGCAGCAGGCGGTGCACTTCGCCGCCAACCTCATCCAGTCCGGGGTGTGCGACATCACCATCGCCGCGGGCGTCGAGAGCATGAGCCGCGTGCCCATGGGAGCCACCGTGATCCAGGGTCCGGGCACGCCCTTCCCGCCGGAGCTGCTGGAGCAGTACAACCTCGTCAGCCAGGGCATCGCCGCGGAGATGATCTCCGAGGAGTTCGGCATCACCCGCCGCCACGCCGACGAGTTCGCCGCCGAGTCGCAGCGCCGCGCCGCGCGCGCGCAGTCGGAGGGGCGCTTCGACCGCGAGATCGCACCGATGGTGGTGGGCGAGAACGGCGACGGCCACGTGGTCTCGCAGGACCAGGGCATCCGCCCCGGCACCACGGTGGACACCCTCGCCGCCCTGCAGGCCTCCTTCAAGCACGATGGGGTCTGCCACGCCGGGAACTCCTCCCAGATCACCGATGGCGCCGCCGCGCTGCTGCTGATGTCCGCCGAGAAGGCGAGCGAGCTCGGGCTCACCCCGCGGGCGCGCATCCGCTCCCAGGCGGTGGTCGGCGTCGACCCGGTGACCATGCTCAAGGGCCCCATCCCGGCGACCACCAGGGTGCTCGCCCGAGCCGGCCTGCACCTCTCGGACATCGACCTCTTCGAGGTGAACGAGGCGTTCGCCCCGGTGGTCCTCGCCTGGGAGCGGTCGCATCACCCCGACATGGACCGGGTCAACGTCAACGGGGGAGCGATCGCCCTCGGCCACCCGCTCGGCGCCTCCGGGGCCCGGCTGATGACCACGCTGCTCCACGAGCTGGAGCGTGTCGACCGCCAGCTGGGGCTGGAGACGATGTGCTGCGGAGGGGGAATCGGCACCGCCACCATCATCGACCGCGACGTCTGACGCCTGCGGCACGGGGCGCGGCAACGCGACTGCGACGGCGCGGTGACGGTCGCTCGCGAGAGCGGAACACTGCGGCTGCTGCGTCAGGGACCTCCGCAGACCCCGTGATATAGTCGAAACGCCCTCGACGGAACCCTCCGTCGGCCGCCCCTTTGCCCGGTTGCGAGATGAAGAAGGTTCTGATCATCGAGGACTATTACGCCCTCGCCGACATCGAGTCCCTGCTCTGCACGATGGAGGGATACGAGGTCAAGGTGGCGAAGTCCGGCGACGAGGGGCTGCAGCTGTTCGGCGAGTTCAGGCCGGACCTGATCCTCCTGGACCTGATGCTCCCCGGCGAGCTCAGCGGCTCCCAGGTGCTCGAGCGCATCCGCTCCGAGCACGGTGACGAGCCCAGGGTGCTGGTGGTCAGCGCCCTCGTGAACGCCACCACCGCCCCCAAGCTCGAGGCCTACGGAAACGTCGAGACCCTCGGCAAGCCGTTCAAGATCAAGGAACTGGCGGCGCGCATCCAGGCGATGCTCGCCAACTAGCCGCTCAGGGGACACAGTCACAGGGTGCGCGCCGAGCCACCGCCTCCGCCCCGCCGCCGCGACTCCGAGCCCGCGCCCGAGACGCCAGGCCGTCGCGCCGCGCCGCCACGCCAGCGCTGCCCCTACCTGGAGCAGATCATCCGGGAGAGGGCGGGTCCCTTCGGCTGGCTGACCCGCTTCAAGGCCGACTGCCACGTCGACCGGCGCACCCACACCTGGACCGGCCGCCACCCGGTGCCGCCGTGCGTGAGCGACCCCCAGAGCTGCGCGCTCTACCGGCGCGAGCGCTCCGCCGAGGACCAGCGGATCCAGCGCTACCGGGACTGACCCCCAGCAGGGGGAAGGCTGTCAGGCGGGGCTTCGGCTTGCCATAGTCCGCCCCCATGGACGTGTACATCTCCGTGGGGCTCGAGGGGGTGGCGGGCGTGGTCGAGCGCGCGCAGATCGACGACGCCGGCGGCGGCCGCCCCTACCGCCGGGCCTGCGGGCTGATGACCGGCGAGGCCAACGCCGCCGTGGCCGGGGCGATCACCGCGGGTGCACAGCGGATCATCGTCAACGACGCCCACGG
>JAXDLS010000062.1:0-4821 GCA_034666485.1 Chloroflexota bacterium | reverse complement strand
TCACCCCCGCCGGCGCCCGGGCGCTGCTGGGGCTGCCCGCGGCGGCGATCGCCTGGGACGTGGTCGACCTCGCCGAGATCCTCGGTCCGGGCAGCGCCGGCCTGGTCGACCGGCTGGCCTGCGCGCCGACCTGGACCGACCGCTTCGCCATCCTCGACGCGGTGCTGTCCCGCCGGGTGCGCGAGGGCATCGGGATGCCCGAGGAGGTGGGCTGGGCGTGGCGGCGGCTGGTGGCCAGCGGCGGCCTGCTCCCGGTGTCCGAGCTCGCCGGGGAGATCGGCTGGAGCCGCCGCCACCTCGCCGAGCGCTTCCGCGACGAGCTCGGCCTCGCGCCCAAGGTGGCGGCTCGGGTGATGCGCTTCCAGCGCGCCCGCCGGATGCTGCAGCGGCCGCGGCGCGCCGCCCTCGCCGAGGTGGCCGCCGCCTGCGGCTACTACGACCAGGCCCATCTCACCCGCGAGTGGAACGAGCTCGCCGGCTGCACTCCCACGCGGTGGATGGCCGAGGAGCTCCCATCCGTCCAAGACGCGGGGGCCGGGCCCGACGCAGGCTGTGCCGCATGAGTGTCACCACCACCGCACCGACCGTCTGGCCCGCGCTGCGCTACACCGACGCCCGGGCCGCCATCCGCTTCCTCGTCGAGGCCTTCGGCTTCGAGGAGAGGCTGGTCGTCCCCGGCGAGGGCGACCGCGACGTCGTCCACGCCGAGCTGCACTGGCCGCTCGGGGGCGGCGTCATGCTCGGCTCCACCAGCCACGTCGAGGGCGTCCACGAGCAGATGCGCCCCGGCGTCGCCTGGTGCTATGTGGTCACCGACGAGCCCGACGCCCTCTTCGCACGCGCCACCGCCGCGGGCGCCGAGGTGGTGCAGGGGCTGAAGGACGAGGACTACGGCTCCCGCGGGTTCACCGTGCGTGATCCCGAGGGCAACAGCTGGAGCTTCGGGACGTATCGCGGAGCGTAGCTCGGGCTGGCCGGCCGCGCGCGGGACGCCCCGCGCGCGGCGTGGCCGTGTCCTCGTCAGCCTCGATCGGCGTGCTCGAATCGCGCGAATGCGGTCTCCTGCCGCCACTCGGCCGCGGCTCGTGCGCTCGCCTGCAGGAGCGCCCGGCATGCGGGCCGCGGCGCAGGGCCGCCGATGGTGTCGTGTTCGCAGGGAGGGGCGGGGCGGAAGTCGTCCGGTCCCCGCCACAGGCTCGCGCCCTCGAGGAACCCGTGATCGATGGCGGCCCGGGCCATCACCCTGAGGTCCTCGTAGCCCAGCCCGTGGACCCGCACCGCCTCCTCGTACTGGCTGGTCAGGCCGTCGATGCGTTCCACGCCCTCGTCGTCGGTCACCAGGGTCACCGGCACGTGGTGCTGCCGGTAGAGCCGGAGGGGATGGCGATCCCCGTACACCCCGAGGATCTGCCGGTTGCTGCTCAGCGCGATCTCGACGAGCACGTGTCCGGCGGCCATGGTGGCCAGCAGGCCGTCGGAGTCGGCCTCCTGGGCGACGTCGACCCCGTGGCCGATGCGCTCGGAGTGGGCGACGAGGACCGCATCGCGGATGTGGAAGCCGAGGTCCGGCGGCGGGACGAGGCCGGTGGTGAGCTCGCCGGCGTGCAGGGTGACGTGAGCCCGCTGGTAGACGCTCCGCAGGTAGCCCACCATCCGCATGTGCAGCCGGTAGTCGCGAAGTGAGGTCGCGTCGTCCTCGGGCGCGACCAGGTTGACCGCCACGAAGCGGTGGTCCGCCTCCGCCAGCTCGAAGCCGAGCACGAGCTCGGCGAACACCGCCTCGGGTGGGTCGGTGCGGATGACCTGGGAGTCGAGCCGGATCGGGAGTGTGCAGGCGCGGGCGGCCGCCGGCGTCCCACAGTGCAGCACTGCTCGGAAGCGGTCGAAGTCGGCGTCCGTGTCGGTCCGGGCGGCGGCGACGATCCTCGCCATGGCGCCGCCGGCCAGGAGCCGGTCCCGCATCCGGGCGAGGTCGGGGTCGAAGCCGGCCTGCTGCGCGAGCGCCCGGACCGCCGGGGACTGCCGGCTGAGCATGAGCTCGAGGTAGAACTCGTTCTCGGCCGCCGCGCGCGCGGCGACCTCGGCGATCATGTCGCCGGTGTGGCGGGCGGCGGCACCGAATCTCGCGAAGGTCGCGAAGAAGTGGTCGTGACCGGTCTCCGGCCCCGGCTCGAAGTCCTCCATCGACCACGCATCGAGCACCTGGGTGAAGAGGGCTCGATCGCCGGCGGTGTCGCCGGCCGGCCGCTGATGGAGACCGCACGGCGGTGAGGACGCCGCCAGCGAGACCGTGTCGATGCACAGGCCGTCCGCGGCGGCGAAGCGGATCAGCGATTCGGTGCGGACCGCCCCGGACAGGTGGTTGTGGAGGTCGCCGCCCTTGGGCATGGCGCGCAGGAAGGCGTGCAGCCGGGCGGGATCGTCGCGGATCGCATCGAGGTACGCGGAGGCACCTGCCGGCCGCGCGCCCACCTGCCCGAACGGGACCGCGGAGGCGGCGCAGGCGATGACGGCGAGCGCGACCAAGGCCACCGGACGCAGCAGTCTCGGCATCGGCCGTCCTCCCGTTGCCCCGATGATCGGGCGGTCAGTCTACCGGCCCGGATGCCGTCCGGTCCGGTTCAACGCCGACCTTCCCTGGGGGTAGGCTGTCGGGCACCCACGTCCACTCGGAGGCCGGCCATGCAGAGGGTGCACCACAGCAGCGACGGCGCCAGCGATGTCCACACGGTGACCTACGCGGGGCGGTACTTCACCGAGGACGTGCCCAAGTACCGCATGCCCGCGCACGGCATGCCCGCCGACGCGGCGCTCCAGCTGGTGCGGGACGAGCTGAGCCTCGACGGCAACCCGGCGCTCAACCTCGCCACCTTCGTCACCACCTGGATGGAGCCGCAGGCGGACCAGCTGGCCATCGACACCCGGAACAAGAACCTCATCGACCAGGACGAGTACCCGCAGACGGCGCAGATTCACGAGCGGGTGGTGAGCATGCTCGGGCACATGCTGAACGTCCCCCGCGAGTGCACGCCGGTGGGCACCTCGACGGTGGGCTCGTCCGAGGCGATCATGCTCGGGCTGCTGGCGCACAAGCGCGCCTGGGCCAACCGGCGCAGGGAGCGAGGCCTGCCCACCGACCGTCCCAACCTCGTCTTCGGCGCCGACGTGCACACCTGCTGGGAGAAGTTCACCCGCTACTTCGACGTGGAGGAGCGGGTGGTGCCGATGGCGCGCGACCGCTACGTGCTCGACGCCGCCGGGGCGCGTGAGCACATCGACGAGAACACCATCGCGATCGGCGCGGTGGTGGGCACCACCTACACCGGGCAGATGGACGACGTCGCCGCCCTCGACGCGCTCGCTGGCGAGCTCGAGCGCGAGCACGGCTGGACCATCCCCATCCATGTCGACGCCGCCAGTGGCGGCTTCATCCTGCCCTTCACCGAGCCGGAGATCCCCTGGGACTTCCGCCTCGAGCACGTGCGCTCGATCAACCTCTCCAACCACAAGTACGGCCTCGTGTACGCGGGGATGGGGACGGTGGTGTTCCGCGACCGCGGCGACCTGCCCGAGGAGCTGGTCTTCCACATCACCTACCTGGGCGGCGACATGCCCAACTACAGCCTCAACTTCTCGCGGCCCAGCACCCAGGTCACCCTGCAGTACTACAACCTGCTGCGGCTGGGGCGCGAGGGCTACACGCGGATCATGTCGAACATCATGGCCAACGCCCACCACCTGCGCGACCGCCTGCTCGACAGCGGGCACTTCCATCCCGCCGGTGACGGCCGGCTGTTCCCGGTGGTGGCGCTGCGCGCCCGCGACCCCGAGACGCTCGATCTCTTCGCGCTCTCCAAGCGCCTCCGCCAGCGGGGCTGGATCGTGCCCGCCTACCCGCTGCCCGCCAACGCCCAGGACATCACCGTGATGCGGATGGTGGTCCGCGAGAACCTCAGCCGGGACATGTGCGACATGCTCGTCGCCGACGTCGACGCGTCGGTGCGCGACCTCTGCGCGCCGGGCGCGAGCCGCGGGCTCGTGGCCCACGGGATGCGCCGGAAAGACCCGCGACCGGTCTGCTGAACACCCTGGCGCTAGATCGACTGCCGGTAGCCGAAGAATTCGTGGTCCTGGTTGTACCCTCCGTAGCCGCTCCCGATCTCCGAGTAGTGGGCGACGAACTCGATACCCTTTATCCACTTGACCTGCTTGAAGCCGAGCTCGATCTCGTTGCGTAGCCGTAGCGGGGCGCCATGACCGAAAGAGAGCGGCTCGTCGTTCATGTCGTAGGCGAGCATCGTGAGATGATGACCCATGTGCTCGATCGGATGGGCATCGTAGTAGACGCCCCTGTCCGCGCCTTCGCCGAGAGAGTAGAAGACGACCCACCTCGCCTCTGGGTGCGGCTCGACGATGTCCACGATGGTCTGCATCGAGACCCCGCCCCACTTGGCGACGCCGGACCATCCCTGGATGCAGAAGTGCTGGGTGATCTGTTCGTGGTGGGGTAACCCCCGCAGCTGCGTCAGGTCGAGGTCGCCGGGTTTGCCGACCAGTCCGTTGATGCGCAGCCTGTAGTCCGCGAAATGGCCGTCGAGCAGTGCCTTGTACTCGTCGGAGTCGGGGTACTGCCCGTTGTACCAGAAGTACGGCGAGATGTCCTTCTCGCTGTACTGGCCGGCTTGGGGTCGATGTGTTCGAACAGGTGCTGGAGCGGACCGATGATCGCCTGGCCGGCGCGTTGCACGACCCGGGGATGGCGGATGGTGAATGGTGTGGCGGCGATCCACCCGACGACCACGACCACCATCGACGCGGCGA
>JAXDLS010000061.1:0-2932 GCA_034666485.1 Chloroflexota bacterium | reverse complement strand
CTGAGCCGTGAGGGGCACCGCGTGCTCTGGGCGCGCAGCGCCGAGGAGGCGGACGCGCTGGCCCGCGAGGAGGCGGTCGACGTCGCCCTCGTCGACGTCACCCTCGAGCGCGACGGCGTCGCCCTCGCCGCCGCCTGGGAGGGCGGCACCGCCCCGGCGTGCGGCTGGCTGGCGATGGTGGAGGCACGCCATCCGGAGGAGGTCGAGCGCGCCTGCGCCGCCGGCGCCCGCGGCGCGGTGGTCAAGCCCTTCAAGCCGACGGTGGTGGCGGCGCAGGTGCGGGGGCTGCTCGAGGGTGGGGAACGGGTGTGAGCGTCGCCACCGTCGAGGCCCTCGAGGTGGAGCGTCGCTTCCCCGGCGGTCGCGGGCTCGGTCCCGTCAGCCTCCGCGTCGAGGCGGGTGAGACCCTCGCCCTCATGGGCCACAACGGCGCCGGCAAGACCACCCTGCTGCGCCTGCTCGCCACCGCCGACCGTCCGCGCCGGGGCGAGCTGCGCTGGCACGGTGAGCGGTCGCCGCGGGCGGCCCGGCGCAGCCTGGGGCTCGCCCTCGACGGCGTCGACGAGGAGCCCTGCCTCAGCGGCCGTCAGGCGGCCCACTTCTCGTGCCGCCGCTGGGTCGCCGACGGCGAGAGGGCGCGGCGGCTGGTCGACGCCGGGCTGCGCCGCTTCGGCCTCGCCGAGGTCGCCGACGAGCCCGTGGGCCGGTACAGCTTCGGGATGCGCCGCCGCCTCGGGCTGGTCGAGGCGCTCGCCCACGAGCCCGCCCTCGCCTTCCTCGACGAGCCCACCGCCGGACTCGACCCCGAGGGCACCGCCACCCTGGGCGACGAGCTGCGCCGGCGCGACGCCGCCGGGCTCACCTCGGTGGTGGCGAGCAACGACTGCGCCTTCGTCGAGGCGGCGTGCGGGCGGGTCGCCTTCCTCGCCGCGGGACGGCTGGCCCGCTGTGCGGCGCCGCGCGAGCTGCTCGGCGACGGCGACGGCACCCGGGTGGCCGAGCTGACCCTGGGCCGGCCCGCCGATCCCGGCGGCTTCGCCCGGCTGCCGGGGGTGCGCGACGCGGTGGCCGTGGAGGCCGGGCTGCGGGTGCGGTTCGGCGGCGAGGCGGCGCTGCCCGCGATCGTCGCCCTCGCCGACTCGCAGCCGGGCGGCCTGCGCACGGTGCGGCTGCGCCAGGCCGACCTCGGCGACAGCTTCGCCGCGCTCACCGGGCGCGCGCTCGAGGAGCGGGCGTGAGTAGCCCTAAGTCAACCCCCCATGGCGAGAACCCGTTGGAGAGCGCGGTGACGGTCGGGGTCGTAGGCCACGCGGTCCTGCCAGCAGCGCCAGATGACGTCGATCCAGGACCGCGCGAGGATGCGGGAGATGTGCGGATGGGTCTTGCGCTGGGCGCGGTGCCGTCGGTACAGGTGCTCGGCCCAGGGACTGCCACGTCGGGAATCCTGGGCGAAGTCCATGAGGGCGTCGCGAAGCTTCTTGTCGCAGGACCACCGGAAGGTCACCGCACGGTGCTTGCCGGAGCTGCGCGTGGAGGGAACGGCGCCGGCCAGGCAGGCGAGCGCGTCCGGTGTCGGGAAGCGGGCGCGGCAGTCGCCGATCTCGGCGAGCATCGCGGCGGCGCGAACGGTGCCGGAGCGGGGCAGGCTCTGGAAGATGAAGCCGTCGGGATGGAGGGCGAGCTGCTCGGTGATCTGCGCCTTGAGTCGGTCGATGCCGGCGAGCAGGGTGCGCAGCACCTGGACGAGAACAAGGGTCACCTCCGCCTGGGAGGCGGCGGCAGCGCCATGTCGTCCCCGGGGCGCGGCGTGGAGGCGACGGAGCAGTTCGGCGGCCGGGGTGCGCCCGGAGTAGGCGTTGGCGCGCAGCCAAGCGGACAGACGCCTCTCCGAGAGCCATGCGGCCTTGGTGGCGGTCGGGAAGCGCTCCAGGAAGCTGAGGCTGATCGGCCGCTCGAGGTCGACGAAGAGGCCGACGGCGCCGGGGAAGACGACGTCGAGATGGGCGCGCAGCTGGTTGGTGGTGGCGATGCGGGCGGCCACCAGGTCCTTGCGGCTGCGCACCGCGGAGCGGAGCGCGACGGTGGTCGGCGAATCGGGCTGCAGCGAGGGCCAGCGGTGGCCGTCGGTGCGCAGGCAGTCGGCGAGGACGAAGGCATCGCTGCGATCGTCCTTGTTGCCGGCCAGCCCGTAGCGAGTGCGCAGCGCCTTGACAGAGCGACTGGAGACGACTACGACCTCGAGGCCGGCGTCCATGAGGGCCTCGACGACGGGGCCGTCGGGCCGCTCGATGGCGACGCGATGGACGCGGGCGCGCAGGAAGCAGCGACACAGAGCCGACAGCCCCGCGCTCTCGTGGGCCACCTCCAGGTCGTCGACCACCCGGCCATCCCCATCGACCACGCAGGCGCTGTGCTTCTGGCTGGCCCAGTCGACACTGCCGAAGCGAACGGTGGCATCCTTCATCCTTGCCTCCTAGCCATTGGACCGGTGAGGAAGCACCCGGTGGTCCCGGGTCGTGACAGCCGGTGGCTCACTGATCGGCGTTCGCAGACGCTCAGCCCTAAAGCCGGTCGGCACGACCTGGGCCACCGGTCCTCGCATAACTCACGCTGGCCCTCGAAGGGCGAGCAACTCAGGCGATGGACCGGTGGGCACCAGGGATGCATCGCCAGCCTTCTAGCTGACGGGATGCCGGTTCAGGGTGGAGCTGACATGTTCTCCACAGTCTCCACAGAGTCCACAGACCGACTACTACGAACTAGTTTGTCTTCCTCTGTCATGAGTGCACCCCGGAGGGTGCACCAGTGAGCAACGCGGTGCATCTGATCGGCAACGTGGCCACGGAGATCAAGACCGAGGAGTTCAAGCGGGGCGACGGCGAGGTCCTGGTCAAGGCGCGCTTCCTGCTGGCGGTGAGCCGGATGGGCAGGC
>JAXDLS010000060.1:0-2566 GCA_034666485.1 Chloroflexota bacterium | reverse complement strand
CCGTGTGGTGGAGACGGCCGACGCAGCCGCCGTCACCACCACCGGCGGGTCCGGCGGCTCCCGGTGCCGCCGGGGCGCTTGCTGACGGCGCCGTGGACGTGCCCGACGACCGGGTCGACGGTGCCGGTCAGGCGACGACGACGTTCACCAGCCGGTCGGGCACCACGATCACCCTCCGGACCTGCCTCCCCTCGAGAAGGGCGGCGATCCTCGGCAGCTCGCGGGCACGGCGCTCCAGCTCAGCCTGGTCGAGTCCGGCCTCGACCCGCATCTGGTCGCGCACCCTGCCGTTGACCTGCACCACCACGGTGACCTGCTCCGCGGCGACCAGCGCGGGATCGTGCTGGGGCCAGCCGGAGTCGTGGATGGAGCGGCGGTGGCCGGTGCGCTCCCACAGCTCCTCGGTGATGTGGGGGGCGAGCGGCGCCAGCAGCTGGAGCAGGGTCTCGGCGTCGACCCGGCGCGCCGTGCCCTCCGCGGCCTCGCGGGCGAGGGCGTCGGAGAACTCCATGAGGAAGGCGATCGCGGTGTTGTAGCGCAGCTCGGCGTAGCGCTCGCCCACGACGGCGATGAGCCGGTGACGGCGGCGCTCGCGCTGGATGTCGTCGTCCTCGGACCCGGCCTGCTGGGTGACCCTCCAGACCCGGTCGAGGAAGCGCGTGATCCCGCGGATGCCGTCGTCGCGGAAGTCGCCGCCCTCCGTGTAGGGGCCGAGGAACATCAGGTAGATGCGCAGCGTGTCGGCGCCGTGGCGCTCGATGTACTCGTCGGGGTTGACCACGTTGCCCTTGCTCTTCGACATCTTGGCGCCGTTGCGGATGATCAGCCCGTGGGCGCGGAAGCGCCGGAAAGGCTCCGGGTCGGGCACCAGGCCCTGCTCGTGGAGGGCGCGCATGACGAAGCGCGAGTACATGAGGTGGAGCACGGCGTGCTCGTTGCCGCCGATGTACATGTCCACGGGCAGCCAGCGAAAGGTGCGGTCGTGGTCGAAGGGCCGGTCGTCGAAGTCGGTCGACGGGTAGCGCAGGAAGTACCACGCCGAGTCGAGGAAGGTGTCGCTGACGTCAGTCTCACGGCGCGACGGCTCACCGCACCGGGGGCAGGGCACGTTGACCCAGTCCTCGTTGGCCGCGAGCGGCGAGGTTCCCGTCCCCAGCGGCCGGAACTCCTCGACCTCGGGGAGGAGCACGGGAAGCTGGTCGTAGGGCACCCCCACCGGCCCGTGGGTGGGGCAGTGGATGATCGGGATGGGCGGGCCCCAGTAGCGCTGGCGGGAGATCAGCCAGTCGCGCAGCCGGTACTGGACGGTGGCGTCGCCCCGGCCGAGCTCGCGGAGCCGCTCGACCACCCGCTGCCGCCCCTCCCGCGACGGGGTGCCGTCGAGGTCGGCGGAGTTCAGCATGGGGCCGTCGCCGGCGTAGGCCTCGGCGACGACGTCGCCACCGCCGATCACCTCGACGATCGGCAGCCCGTGGGCGTGGGCGAACTGCCAGTCGCGCTGGTCGTGGGCGGGGACGGCCATGATCGCGCCGGTGCCGTAGCCGCCGAGCACGTAGGGGGCGGCCCACACGGGGAGCCGCGCGCCGGTCAGCGGATGGATCGCCTCGGCGCCGAGGTCGGTGCCCACCGAGAAGTCGGGCTCGTCACCCGCCGCGGGCAGTGACGCCCGCCAGCGCTCGACCTCGGCGGCGCGGTCGGGGGCGGTGAACTCGGCGAGCCGCGGATGGTCGGCGCCGATCACCAGGAAGGTGGCGCCGTAGAGGGTGTCGGGGCGGGTGGTGAAGACGGTGACGTCGGGGCGCGCGCAGCCCTCGAGGTCGAAGCGGATGTTCGCCCCCTCGCTGCGTCCGATCCAGTTGCGCTGGGCGGTGACCGTCCGCTCCGACCAGTCGAGGTCGTCGAGGGCCTCGAGCAGCTCCTTCGCGTAGCGGGTGATCTTGAGGAACCACTGGGTGAGAACCCGCTGCTCGACCACGCTGTCGCAGCGCTCGCAGCGACCGTCGATGACCTGCTCGTCGGCGAGCACGGTGAGGCACGACGGGCACCAGTTCACCGGCCCCTCGCGCTGCTCGGCGAGCCCGGCGTCGAAGAGGCGGAGGAAGATCCACTGGGTCCAGCGGTAGTAGTCCGCGTCGGTGGTGTCGACCTCGTGGTCCCAGTCGAACATGGCGCCGAGCCGCTTGAGCTGCCGCTCGCGGAAGTGGGCGACGTTGCGGGGCGTCATGCGCGCCGGGTGCTCGCCGATCTTGAGCGCGAAGTTCTCGGTGTGGATTCCGAACGCGTCGAAGCCCATCGGCTCGAAGACGGTGTCGCCGAGCAGGCGGCGGTAGCGTCCGTAGATGTCCGCGCCGGTGAAGGCGTAGACGTTGCCCACGTGGAGCCCCTCGGCCGAGGGGTAGGGGAACATCATGAGGTTGTAGAACGGCCGGGCCGGGGTGTCGAGGTCGGTGCGGTGGGCGCCCGTCTCCTCCCAGCGGCGGCGCCACTTCGCCTCCACGACGGCGTGGTCGTAGGGGTCGAGGGCGCGGGCGGCGGGGACGGGCTCGGTGGTGCTCATTCCTGTTCG
>JAXDLS010000059.1:0-2703 GCA_034666485.1 Chloroflexota bacterium | reverse complement strand
GGCGGCCGTTCCCCCGAACGCCTGCACAGAGTCTCCGGTGGCGCGGGATAATGATGGTTTGGCGAAGGCACCGCCGGGGGGTCGCCGACCTGAACATCACGCTCACCCAGCTCCGCGCCTTCTGCGCCGTGGCCGAGACCCGCAACTTCCGCACCGCCGCCGAGCGGCTGCACCTGAGCCAGTCGGGTGTCTCGGTCCAGGTCGCGGGCCTCGAGCGGGGGCTCCGTCTGGCGCTCCTCGACCGCCGTCCCCCCGGCTGGCGACTCACCAGGGCCGGGGAGGTCATCCTCGAGCGCGCCCGCGCCATCGTCGAGCAGGGGGCGCTGCTGGAGCGCGAGGCGGCGGCCATCCGCTCCGGCGTCCGCGGCCAGTTCCGCCTCGGTGCCACCCTCAGCATCGCCGACCACTCGCTCTCGCTGATGCTGGCCGACTACCTCCGCGACCATCCCGAGGTGCGCGTCTCGGTGCGTGTCCAGAACACCCGGGAGATCGAGCATGCGGTGATCGCCGGGGAGCTCGACGTCGCCCTGGTCGAGGGCTCGCTGAGCAGCGGTGGCCACCTCGTCGAGATCCCGTACGCGCGTGACCAGATGGTGGTGGTCTGCGCCCACGACCACCCCTTCGCCGAGCGCTCCCACATCACCCGGGAGGAGCTGCTGGAGGCTCCGCTGATCGCCCGAGAGCCGGGCTCGGGAAGCCGCGCGCTGATCGAGGAGCGGCTCGGCGTCGCCCTGGCCGAGCTCAACCTGCGCATCGAGCTCTCCAGCGTGCGCGCCATCGTCACCGCGGTGGCGGCGGGGATGGGGGTTGCGCTGCTCTCGAGCAGCGGTGTCGCCGAGGCGGTGGCGGAGGGCGAGGTCGCGGTGGTGGACGTCGACGGCGTCGACCTGTCCCGCTTCTTCCGCATGGTGCACGTCGAGGGAGGTCCCCGCAACGACGCGGCGCGCGCCTTCGCCGCCCACGTTCGCACCATCGCCGCACTGGGTCCGCAGCGCAGCGCGGCGGCCGGATGACGGTGACGGTGGACGCCCTCGCCGAGGGCGTCGCCGACCGCCTCTGGCACCGCATCCAGGCGCGGGACCGCCTCGACGCCCTCGACGAGACCGCCACCGGGCCCACCCACGGCGAGCGGCTTGCCGCCGGCGGCGACGACCTCGCCGCCGCCGTGGAGGAGATGCTCAGCGGGGTGCTGGGCGCCGTCGCCGGCGGCGAGGGACGCGCGACGCTCCGGGCGCTGCGCAGCGGCGCGCTGAGCCAGGCGACCCCGGACGTGGAGGTGCTGCTGCGCGCCGGGCTGGCGGTCGCGGCGTGGGGAGGCGACGCGGTCACCGCCTCCGACGCCGGTCGCGCGGTCGGCGATCTCTGCGACGAGCTCGCCGCACGGGTCACCGAGCTGGTGGGCCGGCGGCTGCGCGGTGATGGCTGACCCGCCTCCGCCCCCGGCCACCGAGTGCGTCCTCTGCCGGGTGACGGTGCTGCCCGCCGGCCGCCGCCTCTGCTTCCGCTGCTGGCGGATGATGCGGCCGGAGGAGCGCCGGGCGATCGCCGAGTCCCACGGCGGCAGGGTGCCCCCGTGGGTGGACCGCGGGCACGATTGACAGTTTCTCGATCCGGATGAGGAACCCTCATCGCGCTGCCGCCCCGGCCGGGTCGCCGCCCGCGTACGCTGACAGCAGATGTCCAGAATCCCCTCGCCCGACCGCACCCTGCTGCTCTGGCTGGGCCTGACCGTGCTCGCGGCGGCCGCGGTCACGCCTCTCGTCGTGGTGGCGAGCCGGCCGCTGGTGGGCGACTGGGCCGACACCGCCGGCTTCACCGCCGGCGTCGCCGCCGCCTGCGTCGCCATCCGCGGGGTGCTGCGGCGGCTCGCAGCCGTGTCCGCCGGCCGCTGACCCGACCGGGCGGCGCTCAGGTGCCGCGGGAGCGGCGCAGCACCGCCGCGAATGCGGCCGCGATGGCGACGTGGCCGCTCTCGCTGGGGTGGAAGCCGTCGTCGCTGACGTACTCGGGATGGAGCACCGGCACCTCTCCGAAGGCGTGCAGGTCGACCAGCTCCGCGCCCTCGCGCACCACCACCCGGGCGATGGCGGCGTTGTACGCGTCCACCAGCGCGTTCACCGCCGCCGGCGGCGGGGCGCTCATCCCAGTCAACCCGCACGGCGCGGCGGTCATCGGCGGGTCGGGGAGGCAGGCGAGGTAGGCGGGCAGCTGATCCAGCCAGGGAGTGTTGGCCACCAGCACCCGGGAGTGGCCGCCGCGCCGCAGCGCGTGCACCAGCTGGGTGAGCCGGCTCTCGTACTGCGCCGGCGGCACCCCCGCGAGCAGGTCGTTGACGTTGAGCCAGACGGTGACCAGGTCGGGGTGGACGGCGAGCGCCGGGGGCAGCTCGGCGGTGAGCGCCTGGGCCACGGTGGCGCCGGGGATGCCGAAGTTGAAGAAGACCGCGCCGCGCTGCAGCGCGGTGAGGTAGAGCACCTGCGGCCAGGCCGAGCGCAGCCGGTCCTGGGTGCCCGCCCCGACGGTCTCGCTGGCGCCGACGGCGACGTCGACCACGGTGGGACCGTCGCCCGCTCCGGGGAGTGCGACGGCGGCGGTGCGCGCGGTGGGCCCGGGGCTGCAGGCGGAGAGGAGCAGCCCCGTCACCGCCGCGAGCAGCAGCGCGGCGGCGCCGCGGCTCACAGAGAGCCCACCGCGTCGCGGGCC
>JAXDLS010000058.1:0-3062 GCA_034666485.1 Chloroflexota bacterium | reverse complement strand
CACCCGTGCGACCGGCACCCGTGCGACCGGCACCCGCGCCACCGGCACCCGCGCCACCGGCACCCGCGCCACCGGCACCCGCGCCACCGGCACCCGCCGCACGACGACCGCGGCGGCGAAGCCGGTGACCACGCGCCGCACCACCACGCGGCGCGCCGCGTCGGGCACGGCGAGCGCCGCGCCGAAGCCGACCACGCGTCGCACCAGCACCCGCCGGTCCGCGGCCACCACGACCGCCGCGAGCGCCGCGCCGACGACCACGCGTCGCACCGGCACCCGCCGCGCCGCGGCAACCGCGACCGCCGCGAGCGCCACGCCGAAGCGGGCCACCACCCGTCGCGGCACCCGCCGCAGCACCACCGCGGCGGCTCCGCTGCCCGCGGCGCCGACGGCACCCGAGAGCTCCTGAGGCCCTGAGACCCTCAGGGACCGAGCAGCCCTCGCCCGTTCGGGCGGGGGCTGCTGTCGTTTCAGCCGGGCGTGCCTCCGCCCCCTGCGCGCGCTACCCGGCCGGGCGCGGAGGCGCCGCGGCGCTCTCGCGCAGCACCGTGCGCAGCACCCTGCCGGCGCGGCGCACCGCCCCGGCGTCGACGCCGAGGTAGGTCATGCAGCGGAGCAGGTGCCGGTCCATCACCGAGGTGAGAACCCCCTGCGCGGCGGCGCGCTCCGCCACCTCGACCGCCGGCGCGGCGGTCTCGAGAAGGACGATGTTGGTGGGCACCGCGGGACGCACCACCCGCACTCCGGGGACGTCGCTGAGCAGGTCGACGAGCAGGCGGGCGTGGGCGTGGTCCTCGGCGAGCCGGTCGACGTTGTGCCGGAGCGCATGGAGGGCGGCCGCCGCGATGACCCCCGCCTGGCGCATCCCTCCGCCGAGCCGCTTGCGCCAGCGCCGCGCCTCGTCGACGGTCTCGACGGCGCCGGTCAGCGCCGACCCCACCGGCGCGCCCAGCCCCTTGCTGAAGCAGACCGAGGCGGTGTCGCAGTGCTCCACGAGGGTGGCCGCCGGGCAGTCGAGTGCGATGGCGGCGTTGAAGATGCGCGCCCCGTCGCAGTGGACCGCCATGCCGTGACGGTGGGCCGCCGCCGCCGCCTCGGCGACGGCGGCGGCGTGGACGGCGAGCCCGCCACGGCGGTTGTGGGTGTTCTCGAGAGCGAGCAGCCGCGAGCGCGGGTGATGGATGTCGGGGAGGCGCACCGCGGCCTCGACCATCGCCGAGGTGGGCACCCCGCCGGAGGCGACCACGGTGCGCAGCTGCACCCCGGCGATGGCGGCGCTGCCCGCCACCTCGTAGACCACCAGGTGCGCCTCGGAGTCGCTGATCACCTCGTCTCCGGGCCGGGTCTGCGCCGCCACCGCGCAGAGGTTGGCCATGGTGCCGCTGGGGACGTACAGGGCGGCGGCCTTGCCCAGCATCGCCGCGACGGTCTCCTCGAGGCGGCGCACGGTCGGATCCTCGCCCCAGACGTCGTCGCCGACCTCCGCCTCCGCCATCGCCCGGCGCATCGCCCGATCGGGGACGGTGAAGGTGTCGCTGCGGAGGTCGACGCGGCTCTCGGGCACAGAGGAGGATGCTAACCCTGCGCCGGCGTCAGCGGCGCAGCCCTACGCCGCGCTGGTCCGTCCCCGGCTGAAGAGGACCCGGTTGCGACCCTGGCGCTTGGCCTCGTAGAGGGCGGCGTCGGCGCGCTCCAGCAGCCGCTCCGCGCCGCCGCCGCGAACCTCGGGAAAGGCGGCGCCGCCGATGCTGATCCCCAGCCGCAGGGGAGTCCGCGCCGGCCCGACCGGCACCTCCACCGCCGCCACCGCGAGGCGGACCTTCTCCGCCACCTCCCGCGCGTCTCGACCACGTGTATTGGCCATGACGATCACAAACTCGTCGCCGGAGAGGCGGGCGGCGAGGTCGGAGCGGCGGATGCTCGACGAGAGCGTGCGGGCGAGGGCCCGGAGCGCCTCGTCGCCGGCGGCATGGCCGTGGGTGTCGTTGATCTCCTTCAGCCGGTCGAGATCGAGCATGAGCACCGACAGCGGAGCACGGGCCCGCTCGGCGATCGCCAGCTGCCGCCCCAGGTGAACGATCAGCGAGCGCCGGTTGGGCAGACCGGTGAGCGCGTCGGTGCTCGCCTCCATGGTGCGCACCGAGAGGATGCGATCGCGCTCGACGGCCAGCGCCAGGCGCTCGGCGGCGTCGGCGAGCTGCACCCGGTCGGCCTCGATGAAGCCGCGGGGGCGGTCGGCGATCGCCACCACCCCGCGCAGCCCGCTGCCCATCAGCAGCGGCGCGGCGCAGAGCCGGCGCATCCCGCAGCGGGCCTCCTCGCTCTCCGGCGGGGCCACCAGCTCGACGGTGCGGCGCCGGCGGAGCGATGCCACCTCGCCGAGGAGACCCTCGCCGAGCAGCCGCAGGGCGTCGGGGCGGTCGAGCCCGACATGGCAGACGTACGGCGCGGGCAGCTCGTCGCCGCCGATCACCACCACCGCCGAGACGGCGCGGGTGGTGGCGGTCAGCTGCCGGCAGACCGCCTCCAGCCGCTCCGGCAGCGGGCGCGGGGCGTCGAGGTGGGTGGCCACCGCGGCACGCGCCTCGGCTCCCTTGAGCATCTGCCAGTGGCGGGTGACGAAGTGACCGGTGACGAGCAGGAGGACGATCACGATCGACACCCAGCTGATCACCAGCCCGGGGGTGATGAGCGCACCGGGATCGAGCACCACCGGGCTGAGCAGCAGCAGCCGGTTGTGCTCGCCGAGCAGCGAGGCCGCCACCGCGTAGCGGCCGCCGTCGAGGTCGATGGTGGTCGCGCCGGTGACCGCGACGGCGCCCGAGAGCGCCGCCGGCAGCCGCTCGCCGGCGCGCACCAGCCGGCCGGCGATGCGCCCGCCGACCACGTAGCGGTCGTCACGGACGATCGCCACCTGGGGCTGGTCGGTCCCGGGGGTGCGCAGCTCGAGGGCGAGGTCGTCGACGATGTTCGGCTGGGCGACGACCACGGTGAGCCCGGTGGGAACCCCCGCCGGGGTGCGGACCGGATAGGTGGCGAACATCCAGGGAACGCCGTCGTCG
>JAXDLS010000057.1:0-4590 GCA_034666485.1 Chloroflexota bacterium | reverse complement strand
CCGGCACCCGCGGGACCCCGCCGGCCGGCGTCCCCATCGCTCCGGGCGGTGTGAGGAGCCTGCCGACGGGGCACAATTCGCTCCATGGGCTCGGCGCTCGATCTCTTCTCCCCCGTTGCCCGTGGCTGGTTCTCGTCGACCTTCGCCGCCCCCACGGCGGTGCAGGAGCAGGGCTGGCGGCGGATCGCCGCGGGCACGCACACCCTGCTCTGCGCGCCCACCGGCAGCGGCAAGACCCTGGCCGCCTTCCTCTGGTCGATCGACCAGCTCGCCGCCGCGCCGCCTCCGCCCCCCGCCGAACGGTGCCGGGTGCTCTACATCTCGCCGCTGCGCGCCCTCACCCTCGACGTCGAGCGCAACCTCCGCACCCCGCTGCGGGGCATGGCCCTCGAGGCGGAGCGGCTGGGGCTGCCGGTCCCGGAGATCGCCGTGGGGGTGCGCAGCGGCGACACGCCCGCGGCCGAGCGCCGGCTGCTCGTCCGCCACCCGCCGGACGTGCTCATCACCACGCCGGAGTCGCTCTACCTGCTGCTCACCAGCGCCGCCCGCGACACCCTGCGGAGCGTCCGCTGGGTGATCGTCGACGAGATCCACGCCGTCGCCGCCACCAAGCGCGGCGCCCATCTGGCCCTCAGCCTGGAGCGGCTGTCGGCGCTCACCGCCGCCGAGCCGCAGCGCATCGGGCTCTCCGCGACCCAGCGGCCGCTCGAGGAGGTGGCCCGCTTCCTCGGCGGCGCGGGTCGGGAGGTCGGCATCGTCGATGTCACCAGCGCCGGCCGCGGCGCCGGCGGGGGGCGGCTGGAGGTCACCGTCGAGGTGCCGGTCGAGGACATGGCCGACCTCGAGCGTGGCGTCGAGCACGCCTCGGGCCCGGCTGCGGCGATCGGTGAGGCGGGGTCGGTGCCGCGGCGGAGCATCTGGCCGGCGCTGCACCCGCGCATCCTCGAGTTGATCCGCGCCCACCGCTCCACCATCGTCTTCGTCAACTCTCGACGGCTCGCCGAGCGGCTCGCCTCGCGCCTCAACGAGCTGGCCGGGGAGGAGCTGGTGCGCGCCCACCATGGCTCCATCGCCCGCGAGCAGCGGGTCGAGATCGAGGACGCGCTGAAGAGCGGCCGGCTTCCCGCCCTGGTGGCCACCTCCAGCCTGGAGCTGGGCATCGACATGGGCGCCGTCGACCTGGTCATCCAGGTGGAGGCGCCGGTCGGGGTCAGCGCGGGCATCCAGCGCATCGGCCGAGCCGGGCACCAGGTGGGCGAGCCCTCCCGGGGCGTGGTCCTCCCCAAGTACCGCGGCGACCTGCTGGAGTGCGCCGCCGTGGTCGAGCTCATGCTCCGCGGCGAGATCGAGCACACCCGGGTCCCCCGCAACCCCCTCGACGTGCTCGCCCAGCAGATCGTCGCCATGTGCGCCCTCGAGGAGTGGGACGTCGGCGAGCTCGCCGCCCTGGTGCGCCGCGCCCACCCCTTCAGCGACCTCGGCGACCGGGCGCTGGAGACCACCCTCGAGATGCTGAGCGGCGCCTATCCCGCCGACGAGTTCGCCGAGCTGCGGGCGCGGCTGGTCTGGGACCGGGTGAGGAACACCGTGCGCGGCCGCAGCGGCGCCCAGCGGCTGGCGGTCACCAACGGCGGCACCATCCCCGACCGAGGGCTCTACCCGGTGACCCTCTTCGAGGACGGCCGCCGGGTCGGCGAGCTCGACGAGGAGATGGTCTACGAGATCCGGCCCGGGGAGACCTTCGTGCTCGGCGCCACCACCTGGCGGGTGGCCGACATCACCCCCACCCAGGTGCAGGTGACCCCCGCCCCGGGCGAGCCCGGCCGCACCGCCTTCTGGCACGGCGACGCCCTCGGCCGGCCGGTCGAGGTGGGGCGGGCGCTGGGCAGGATGTGCCGCGAGCTCGGCGAGGTCGACGACGAGGCCGCCACCGCGCGGCTGCGCGAGCGCGCCCGCCTCGACGAGCGCGCCGCGCGCAACCTGCTCGCGTACCTCGCCGAGCAGCGCGAGGCCACCGGCGCCGTCCCCGACGACCGCACCGTGGTGGTCGAGCGCTTCCGTGACCAGCTCGGCGACTGGCGGGTGTGCGTGCTCACCCCCTTCGGCGCGCGGGTCCACGCCCCCTGGGCGCTGGCCGCCACCGCGCGGCTGCGCGACCGCCTCGGCGTGGACGTGCAGGCCATCCACAGCGACGACGGCTTCGCCCTGCGCCTCCCCGACGTCGACCACCCGCCGTCCGTCGACGAGCTGCTGCTCGACCCCGACGAGGCCGCCGAGCTGGTCACCGAGTCGCTGGGTTCGTCGGCGCTCTTCGCCGCTCGCTTCCGCGAGAACGCGGCCCGCGCGCTGCTGCTGCCGCGGCGGCGCCCGGGTGAGCGCACCCCGCTGTGGAAGCAGCGCCAGCGCAGCCACGATCTGCTCCAGGTGGCGGCGCGACACGCCTCCTTCCCGATCATCGTCGAGACCCATCGCGAGTGCCTTGCGGACGTGTTCGACATGAACGCGCTGACCACGCTGCTCCGCGAGGTGCGCTCGCGGAGGGTGCGGGTGGTCACCGTCGACAGCGAGCGTGCCTCGCCCTTCGCCACCTCGCTGGTGTTCGACTGGGTGGCGGAGTACATGTACGAGGGCGATCAGCCGCTCGCCGAGCGCCGTGCCCAGGCGCTGGCCCTCGACCGCGAGCTGCTCGCCGAGCTGCTCGGCACCGAGGAGCTGCGCGAGCTGCTCGACCCCGGCGCCGTCGCCGCCATCGAGCTGGAGCTGCAGGCGCTCACCGGAACCCGGGCCCCGCGTGACGCCGACGCCGCCGCCGACCTGCTCCGCCGCCTCGGCGACCTCGGCGCCGCCGAGGCGGCGGGCCGCGGCATCGCTCCCGTCTGGCTGGACGCGCTCGAGGCCGAGCGGCGGGCGGTGGCGGTGCGCATCGCCGGCGAGACCCGGTGGATCGCCGCCGAGGACGCCGGCCGCTACCGCGACGCCCTCGGCGTCGCCCTGCCCACCGGGCTGGCCGCCCCCCATGTCGAGGGCGGCGCCGACCCTCTCGGTGACCTGCTCCGGCGGTATGCCCGCACCCACGTGCCCTTCCCGGCCGCCGAGCCGGCGCGCCGCTGGGGGCTGGGCGTGGCCGCGGTGGAGACGGCGCTGCGCCGTCTCGCGCAGACCGACGGCCTGCTCCACGGCTCCTTCCTCGCCACCGGCGGCGCCTCGGAGTGGTGCCATCCCGAGGTGCTGCGCAGCCTGCGGCGGCGCTCGCTGGCGGCGCTTCGCCGGCAGGTCGAGCCGGTGCCGGTGGAGACGATGAGCGGGTTCCTCCCCGCCTGGCAGGGCGTCGACGGCGGCCGGCGGGGGCTGGAGCAGCTGCTCGAGGTGGTGGGCGGGCTGCAGGGTGCGGTGATCCCCGCCTCGACCCTGGAGCGCGACGTTCTCGGCTCGCGGGTGCGTGACTACCAGCCCCGGCTGCTCGACGAGCTCATCTCCCTCGGCGAGGTGGTCTGGGTGGGTCGCGGGCCGCTGGGCAGCGGTGACGGCAGGGTCGCCCTCTACCGCCGCAACGACGCTCCGCGGCTGGTGCCCGAGCCCGCCGACCTGCTCGACGGCCCGCTCCACACCAGGCTCCGCGAGGAGCTGGCGCGGCGCGGCGCCTCCTTCTTCCACGATCTCCACCGTGCCTGCGGCGGCGGCGACCCTGAGGATCTCACCGACGCCCTCTGGGACATGGTCTGGGCGGGGGAGGTGACCAACGACAGCGCCGCCCCGCTCCGGCTGCTGGGGCCGAGGCCGCGGCGCACCACCGGACGCCGCCCGCTGATGCGCCTCGCCCCGCCGCGCGCCCAGGGGCGCTGGTCGCTGGTCGCCGGCCTGCGCGAGCCGGCGTCGTCGCCGACCGAGCGGCTCCACGCGCTCAGCGCCACCCTGCTGGGCCGCCACGGGGTCCTCACCCGCGAGGCGGTGCTCGCCGAGGGCGTGCCCGGCGGCTTCGCCGGCCTCTACCCGGTGCTGCGGGCGATGGAGGAGGCGGGGCGGGTGCGGCGCGGCTACTTCGTCGACGGGCTCGGCGCCTCGCAGTTCGCCCTGCCCGGCGCCGTCGACCGGCTCCGCGCGGTGCGCGACGAGCCCCCGGGCGCGGTGCTGCTCTCCGCCACCGACCCCGCCAGCGCCCACGGTGCGACGGTGCCCTGGCCGCAGCTCGCCGGTCGCGCGGCGCGCGCCGCCGGCGCCTACGTGGTGCTCGAGGGCGGCCGGCTGCGGCTCTTCCTGGAGCGCGGCGGCCGCGGGCTGCTCACGGCGGGCGAGCCCGGGCCCGAGGCGCTGGCGGTGCTCGCCACCGTCGCCGACCGGGTCGGCAAGCTGGAGATCCTCACCGTCGACGGCGAGCCGGTGCGCGGCTCGGCGCTCGAGGCCAGGCTGCGCGAGGCCGGCTTCGGGCCATCGCCCCGGGGCATGGTGCTCTGGGCCGGCGCCGGGCGGCGGCTGCCCGTCGGCGCCTAGAGCAGAGAGCCTACGTCGTCGCGCCGCGCCGTGCGCCGAAGAGTCGCGAGCGCTTGTGCACGCCGACGCCGGCCACCGCCATCCCGGGCGCCGGTCGCCCCA
>JAXDLS010000056.1:0-3198 GCA_034666485.1 Chloroflexota bacterium | reverse complement strand
CCCAGGTCGAGGCAGACGTGGGCTCCCGCCGGCGCGGGCAGGCCGTCCCGGCTGCTCACCGGGGCGTTCGAGTACACCCGCCCGAGGTGTGGCGCGAGGATGAGCTGGGCCTCGTAGCAGAGGGTTCCGCCCGAGAACAGGCCGCGGACCGCGGTGCGGCCGGCGGGCAGACCGCGGCAGGCGGCAGCGACGTGCTCCGCGAGCCTGCGACCGGGGTCGGGCAGGGGCAGGCCGAGCACCCCCAGGATGGCGATCACCCCCTGCTCCAGGGTGCCGGCGAGCTCGACCCCCGGGGCCACCTCGAGGTCGGGCGCAACCCCGAGCACCGCGGCGATCAGCGGCGTGTTTCGCGGCGTCCCCAGCAGCGCGCGGGCCACCGACTCGGCCGGCGGCTTCGAGACCAGGAGGATGGCGTCGGTCCCGGGGTCGGCCTCGAGGGCCTCGATCGCCACCCGCGCCATGCGGCCGCCGACCGCCTCGGAGAGGTCGCGGCCACCGATGCCGATCACCTGTGACACCCCCGCGCCCCAGCGGTCGAGCAGCGACGACACCTCCTGGGCGCCGGTGCCCGCGGCCGCGACGACGCCCACCCGGCCGGGCCCCACGACGTTGGCGAACCCCAGCCCGGTGCCGCCGAGGATCGCCGTCCCCGCGCCCGGCCCCATCACCAGCAGGCCCAGCCGCGCCGCCCGGTCCTTGAGCTCGACCTCCTCCTCCACGCTGACGTGGTCGCTGAAGAGCAGCACGTGGAGGCCCGCGGTGAGCGCGTGGTGGGCCGAGAGGGCGGCGTACGCGCCGGTGACCGAGACGATCGCGACGTTCACCCCGGGGCTGGCGGCGACCGCCTCCTCGATGCTGCGCGCCCCGCGCCCCTCGTCGCCCCCGGACCGGGAGGGACGCTCGGCGAAGAGCGCGTCACGGCCGCGGCCCAGCCCCGCGTCCGCGGCCTCCTCCGACCCCGACCGCGCCGCCAGGGCCAGGTCGTTCGACGAGGCGCCCGCGAGGTCGGCCTCCGCCACCCCCTCGGCGAGGAGCGCACCGACGTTGGCGGGGGTGGCCATCACCGCGGTCGCCCACTCCACCCCGTCGACCTCGACCATGGCGCGGGTGGCGCTCATCAGCAGCACCGAGTCGACGAAGGTGTCGCGCAGCAGGGTGCAGCGCGCCGCGGTCATGAGCCCACCAGCGCGGAGGGGTCGACGGCGCCGCCGCTCTGCGCCCTGGCCTCGCGCACGATGGTGGTGCCGCAGGTGCCCTCGAGCAGCGAGGCCCGCCCCTCGAGCGAGGGATACACCAGCTCCGGGGTCGTGATCACCGCCACCCGGCCGCCGGCGCGCAGGAAGCGGGTGGCGGCGCGCACCTTGGGCCCCATGCTCCCCGGCGGGAACTGGCCGTCGCCGAGGTGACGCTCGGCGTCCTCGAGGGTCATCTCCTCGACGGCGCGCTGGCCGGGGTTGCCGAAGTCGAGCATCACCGACTCCACGCCGGTGACCAGCGCCAGCGCCTCGGCCTGGAGCGAGGTGGCCAGGCGCTGGGCTGCGTAGTCCTTGTCGATGACCGCGTCGATGCCGCGGTAGCCGTCCGGGCTGGAGACCACGGCGACGCCGCCGCCGCCCGCGGCCACCACCACGTAGCCGGCATCGACGAGGGCGAGGATGGCGCCGGTCTCCAGGATGTCGACGGGCTCGGGCGAGGGCACCACCCGGCGGTAGCCGCGCCCCGCATCCTCGACGATCGACCAGCCCCGGCGGCCGGCGAGGTCCTCCGCCTCGGCACGGCCGAGGAAGGGGCCGATCGGCTTGCTGGGATGGGAGAAGGCGGGGTCCGCGGGATCGACGGTGACATGGGTGACGAGGGCGGCGGGATGCACCCGCGGCCATCCCGACACCCGCCGCAGCGCCAGCGAGATGAGGCTGCCCATCTGACCCTGGGTCATGGCGCCGAGGGTGAAGAGCGGCTGCGGGGGGATGACCCCGGCGCTCTCCTCGTGCGCGATGGCGAGGCTGCCGACCTGGGGACCGTTGCCGTGGACGACGACCACGCCCCACCCCGCCCGGAGCAGTGCCCTGACCGCCCGCGCCATGGCCAGCGCGTTGGCCTCCTGCTCCGCGTACGTGCCCGCCTGCCCGGCGCGCGTGAACGCGTTCCCGCCGAGGGCGATGACCGCGATCCTGCCCAAGCTCCGTCCACCGCAAGCGTCAAGCATGGCGTATGCGTTATGGAGGATAGTGAATGCTCCGGTCCGCCGCAAGACGGCGCCGGCAGCGCGCGCCCGGAAGCCGAGGGGTGTACGGGGCATGCCCCCGGCGGTAGCCTGAGGGCCAACGGGCGGATCGCACCGGCGCGGAGGGGACGTTCGTCGTCATGGACAGGCAGCGCGGTGGCACGTGGAAGGGTGTGGCCGAGGTTCTCCGTCCCCGGAACCTCGTCCAGCCGGGGCTGCTGCTCCTCCTCGAGGAGGCTCCCGGCCACGGCTACGACCTCCAGCACCGGCTGGAGGCGCTGCTGGTCTGGCGGGTCGACTCGCCGACGATCTACCGCGTGCTCAACGCGATGGAGGACCAGGGCCTGGTGTCGTCGGTGTGGGAGCGCTCGGAGTCGGGCAAGGAGCGCCGCCGCTACGTGATCACCGACGCCGGCCGGGGCGCGGGGGAGGCCTGGATGGGCGAGCTGGCCAACGCCAGCGCGCTGCTCCACGGCCTGCTCCGGCGCTACGAGTGCGGCGATCCGGCCGGGGCCCCGCCGCCGGTCACCGACACGGCCGCCGACGAGGCGTTCTGGTCCCGCCGGCTCCTCGACGCCGAGCCGCGCCCGGCGGTCGCACACGCGGTGGGCGCCCAGCCGCCGCGCGTCGCTCCCTGACTGCCGATCGCACCTGGCCGTCTACCTGGGGAATGCACCTAGTGGCGGCACCGCTCATGCATGCAGAAATGCGCTATTGACCCGCGGCGGGAATCCGCTCACATTCGCACCTGCCAGCCTGGTGACCCGTGTTCACGCCCGTGAGGGGGATCCCCCGGCCGGCGCCCAACCCCCCAGCCGACCACCGGCCAGCCCGACAACCCACTGAGGAGACTCGCTCATGGTTCAGATGGCACAAGCCCCGGCGAAGGCGCCGGTGGTCGTCGACGTCTCCTGGGATCCGATCACCAGGATCGTCGGCAGCCTCGGGATCTTCACGAAGATCGACTTCGCCAA
>JAXDLS010000055.1:0-2999 GCA_034666485.1 Chloroflexota bacterium | reverse complement strand
TTGGCGAAGTCGATCTTCGTGAAGATCCCGAGGCTGCCGACGATCCTGGTGATCGGATCCCAGGAGACGTCGACGACCACCGGCGCCTTCGCCGGGGCTTGTGCCATCTGAACCATGAGCGAGTCTCTCCTAGTGACCGTCTACGACGGCGGAATTCAGTAGGTGGTCGGCCGGTAGCCGGTGGTCAGCTCAGGACGGGCGTGCCGCCACTTGGGCTCCTTGTTGACCGTCGAGTTGGTGACCCGCCGCAGCGTCCGGATGGCGCTGCCGTAGGCACCCGCGAGGCCGGTCGAGAGCTTGGCGCCGGGGGGCTCGTCCATGAAGGGCATGAACTTGTCCGGGAAGCCCGGCATGGTGCAGCCGACGCAGATGCCGCCGACGTTCGGGCAGCCGCCGATGCCCATCATCCAGCCGCGCTTGGGCACGTTGCAGTTGACGACCGGTCCCCAGCAGCCCAGCTTGACCAGGCACTTGGGCGAGTTGTAGGTCTCGGCGAAGTCGCCCTGCTCGTAGTAGCCGGCGCGGTCGCAGCCCTCGTGCACGGTGTTGCCGAAGAGCCACGTGGGCCGCAGCTGGTCGTCCAGCGGGATCATCGGAGCCTTGCCCGCCACCTGGAAGAGCAGGTAGAGGATGGTCTCCATGAAGTTGTCGGGCTGGACCGGGCAGCCGGGCACGTTCACGATCGGCAGTCCCGCCTTGGACTTCCAGCCCCAGCCGAGGTAGTCGCAGAGGCCCATGGCGCCGGTGGGGTTGTTCGACATCGCGTGGATGCCGCCGTAGGTCGCACAGGTGCCGATGGCCACCACCGCGAGCGCCTTCGGTGCAAGCCTGTCGATCCACTCGCAGGTGGTGATGGGCTGGCCGGTGGTCGGGTCGGTCCCGAGCGCCGCCCAGTAGCCCTCCTTCTTGATCTTCTCGTTGGGGACCGAGCCCTCGAAGACGAGCACGAAGGGATCGAGCTCGCCGCGCTCGGCCTGGTAGAAGAACTTCATGAAGTCGTCGCCGACCTCATATGCCAGCACCGGGTTGTGGAGGTGCACGGTGGGCAGGCCCGGGATTGCGCCGAGCAGGACGTCCTCGATGCTGGGCTGGGTGGCTGCGGTCACCGAGACCGAGTCCCCGTCGCAGCCGAGTCCTGTCGTGATCCAGACGACGTGGACGTCCGATACGGCGGAAGGTACCTGCGTAGACCTCCCGTACGGTACTGCAGCTGTCGCCATGCCACCACCTCCTCGGTGTGCCCGCCTTCCCCGCAGCGGCCCCTGCCGCCCGGATGACCCTGGAAAAATGCCCCGGACGCAGCCGCGCCGAACGCCCGTGACGGCATGCGACGTGGATCGCCGGAACGGGGCCGACTGTGCGCCACTCCTCTTGCGATGGTCAATACGTGGGTCTTGCAGGTAGCAGCGACTCGGTAGGTGCAACTCGCATGTATCGGCGCCGGTTGGGCGTGTCCAGGCGCACACGCATTCGACGCCGGATTGCCGGAGTCGAGCGGACGACAACCCAGTCGTGCATCGACAACCCAGACGACTGCGGGGTCCGCGGCGTTTGCCGGGAACCCGCGTCAGAGAGCGGGCAGGGGGATCGGGCACTCCTCGGCCACGGCCGGGACGGTCACCGCGGCGCCGTTGGCCGAGCCGTTCACCGGGGTGCCGCGCAGGTGGGCCTGGCGGTCGCGCTCGTAGCGCTCGAGGAAGCCGATGAGCAGCCCCCGGACCTCCTCCAGCCCGCGCGCCCAGTGGGTGAGCACGGCCCGCCCGTCGGTGGTCATCTCGTAGCGGCGCCGCTGCGGGCCGCTCGGCGAGGGCTCCCAGCGGGAGGCGACGAGCCCCTCGTCCTCCATGGCGTTCAGGACTCGATAGATGGTCCCCGCGTCCCAGTGCGCCCCGCTGAAGTGGCTCAGACGGTCGCGCAGCTCGTACCCGTAGTCCGGCTGCTCGTCGAGCAGCAGGAGCAGGCAGGGTCGTAGGAAGTTCTTCGGCTGGCACGGTGCCGACCACGTTCTCGCCCGCACGTCCCCCCCGGTCACCGCGCTCTCCACCCCAGGTCTGTCCTCTCAACAACTCCACACCGGCAGCGCGGGGGTAATCCTATCCGTCAACAGGCCGTGTGCATAGGGGGTCCCCCGGACTCCCCCTGCGGAGTCCCCCGATCGGGGGAGGGCGGCGGCCGCCCCGCCCCCGTGCCCGCGAGGGGGGGTACCCTGTGGGGATGAGCATCGCCCAGACCCCCATCCTGCTCTTCGGAGAGAGCTACCACCACCCCAACATCTTCTACCGGACCGGCTTCCTCGCCCCCGACCCCGTGGTCGTGGTCGACCGCGGAGGCGACGACACCGTCCTCTGGACCAGCCGGCTGGAGGAGGGCAGGGCCCGCAAGGAGGCCAGGGTGGGCCGGGTGCGCTGCACCGAGGAGCTCGACTGGGCCGAGAAGATGGCGAAGGCCGGGGCCGAGCAGGACGCCTGGGCGGTGCTGGTGGAGAGCATCTGCCGCGCCGAGGGCCTGGGCGGGGTGCTCGTCGACTCCGACTTCCCCACCATCATCGCCGACCACCTTCGCGGCAGCGACCTCGAGGTGCGCCCTCGCGGGGACCTCTACCGGCGCGAGCGGCGCATCAAGACCGCCGAGGAGGTGGACTGGATCGCCGCCACCGAGAACGCCGGCATGGACGGCCTGCAGCGGGCCATCGACATGATCGCCGCGGCGGAGATCCGGGACGGCCTGCTCTGGCACCAGGGCCGGCCGCTCACCGGCGAGGACCTGGTGCTCGCGGTGGAGAGCCGGCTGCTCGAGCTGGGCTGCACCACCACCGACTCCATCTGCTGCGGCGGCCCCGACTCCGCCGATCCCCACAGACGCACCAGTGACGTCATCCGCGCCGGACTGCCCATCGTGCTCGACATCTTTCCCTTCGACAAGACCACCCGGTACTGGGGCGACATGACCCGCACCGTGGTGCGCGGCACCCCGCCGGCCGAGGTGGAGGCGATGTGGGA
>JAXDLS010000054.1:0-2938 GCA_034666485.1 Chloroflexota bacterium | reverse complement strand
GCGACCACGCCGACGGCCCGGCCGTCGATGCGCGCGAAGCCGGTGATCAGCTCGCGGGCGAAGAGCCGCTTGATCTCCAGGAAGGAGCCCTCGTCGACCAGGGCGCGGACCACCTCCATGGCGTCGTACCCGCGCGCCGCCTCCAGCGGGATCACCTCCTCGATCGGCCTCGCCGCCGCCAGCGGTGGCCGTGGCGGCGCCGCCGGCGGCGTCTCACGCCAGTTGCCGGGCATGTACGCGAGATACTCGCGCGCGGTGCGCAGCGCCGAGTCCTCGTCCTTGACGAGCATGTCGCCGCAGCCGCTCACCGTGCAGTGCATCCGCGCTCCGCCCATCTCCTCGAGGCTGACCCTCTCCCCCACCACCACCTCGGCCATGCGCGGCGAGCCGAGATACATCGAGGCGTTGCCCTCGACCATGATCACCGCGTCGCAGAACGCGGGGATGTAGGCGCCACCCGCGGCGCTGGGGCCGAACAGGACACAGAGCTGGGGCACCTGCCCGCTCAGGCGCACCTCGTTCCGGAAGATCCTCCCGGCGTGACGCCGCCCGGGGAACATCGCCACCTGGTCGGTGATCCGCGCCCCGGCGCTGTCGACCAGGTACACGAGGGGGATCTGCAGCCGCTCGGCGGTCTCCTGGATGCGCACGATCTTCTCGACGGTGCGCGCCCCCCACGAGCCCGCCTTCACCGACGAGTCGTTGGCCATCACCGCGCAGTGGCGCCCGTGGAGGATGCCGATGCCGGTGACCACCCCGTCGGCGGGGAGGTCGGGGGCCTGGCAGTTGGCCAGCAGCCCGTCCTCGACGAGGGCGGTCTCGGGATCGAAGAGCCGGGCGATGCGCTCGCGCACCGGCAGCTTGCCCTGCTCGGCGAGCTTCTGGCGGGCGCGCTCGGAGCCGCCGGCGCGGGCGCGGCTCAGCCGCGCCTCGACCTCGGCGGTGGTGTGGACGCCGGGGGGCAGCGGCGGGTCGCCGGCGGCGGGGGCCACGGGACGCGGCGGCGCCTCAGCCATCGGCCACTCCACTGGTGGCGGCGCCCACCCGGTCGGGGTGCCAGACGCCGGCGCGGTGCAGCCTGCCCGGGAGGGTCGTGCCGAGGTCCTCGCCGAGCCGCTCGGCGACGGCGCAGTAGGCGTCGAGGTCGATCCCGCTCTCGGCGCCGGCGGCGTGCAGCGCCAGCAGCGCGTCCTCGCTGCAGACGTTGCCGGTGGCCCGCGGCGCGAAGGGACAGCCGCCGAGGCCGCCCACCGAGCCCTCGAACCTCCGCACCCCCGCCTGGTAGGCGGCGAGCACGTTGGCGACCCCCTGCCCGCGGGTGTCGTGCACGTGGAGCGAGAGCCGCTCCAGCGGCACCACCGCCGCCACCTCGGCGCAGAGGGCGCTCACCCGCGCGGGCTCGGCGACGCCGATGGTGTCGGCGATGCCCACCTCGGCGGCGCCGCGGGCGGCGATCTCGGCGCAGAGCTCGACCACCCGCCGCGGCTCGACGTCGCCCTCGAAGGGACAGCCCCAGCAGACCGACAGGGCGACGTCCACCACGCAGCCCGCCGGCGCCGCCGCCGCGGTGATCGCGGCGATGTCCTCCAGCGACGCCGCGACGCTCCGGTTGATGTTGCGCCGGTTGAAGGAGTCGGTGGCGCCGATGGTGACCAGCACGTTCCGGACGCCGGCGTCGACCGCCATCTCGAAGCCGCGACGGTTGGGGATCAGCACCCGCAGCCGTCCCCGCACCTCGTCGCCGGCGGCGGCGATCACCGCGGCGGCGTCGGCGAGCTGCGGCACCCAGCGCGGGCTCACGAAGGAGGTGGCCTCGACGCGGCGAGCGCCGGCGTCGAGCAGGCCGCGCACCAGCCGGAGCTTCACCTCGGTGGGCACGGTGCCGGCGAGGTTCTGGAGGCCGTCGCGCGGCCCCACGTCGGTCCAGAGGATGGAGCGGCTCGTCGGGGTCATCGTCGGCAGGGTCGGCGCGGTCGAACTGGCATGGGGGCGTGGCCACCGTACCAGAGCAGCCGCCGGGGCCGGCCTGGCCTCGATCGCCAAACTCCGCGGGCCCTTCCTTCCTACAATCCACACCCGTGCCGCCGAGCATTCCCACCCTGCGCATGGAGCGGACGCTGTGGCAGGCGGGAGCCCGGCGCGTCGTCGGCGTCGACGAGTGCGGCATGGGCAGCCTCTGCTCGGCGGTGGTCGCCGCCGCCTGCCTGGTCCCGCCCAACTGCCGGCGGATCGCCGGGGTGCGCGACTCCAAGACGCTGTCGGCGCGGCAGCGCGAGCGGCTGGCGGCGGAGATCCGGCGGCGCACCGTGGTCGCCGTGGGGGCGGCGTCGGTGGCGGAGATCGACCGCATCAACATCTATCACGCCAGCCACCTGGCGATGCGCCGGGCGCTGCGCCGCATCGGCGCCTACGACCACGTGCTCGTCGACGGCCGCCGTATCGCCGGCTTCGACGACGTCGGTCCCCACACCGCGGTGGTCGACGGCGACGCCCTCTGCTACGCCATCGCCTGCGCCTCGGTGGTGGCCAAGGTCACCCGCGACCGCCTGCTCGCGCGCCTGGCGGTGCGCCACCCCGGCTACGGCTGGGAGCGCAACGCTGGCTACAGCACCCGCGAGCACCTCGAGGCGCTGCGCACCCTCGGGGTCACCCCCCACCACCGCCGCAGCTTCGCGCCGGCCCGCTCCGGCGGCGCCGAGCAGGGCGTGCTCGACCTCGACGGCGTGGTGGTGAGCAGCCTGCCGGCGCTCGCCGCCGGAGGCTGAGTCACCCCGCCGGGGGCGACTCCAGGGCCGCACCGCAGGCACTGCAGAAGCGCGCCCCCGGGGTGGTCAGGGCGCCGCAGCCGGCGCAGAGCGCCGGGGCCGGGGCCGGGGCCGGCGGCTCCGTGTCGTAGCGGCGCAGCAGCGGCGGGCGGATGCCGCGGACGAGCAGGAGG
>JAXDLS010000053.1:0-3436 GCA_034666485.1 Chloroflexota bacterium | reverse complement strand
GCGCGTCGATCTCAACGAAGCGCGAGCTGGCGTCGTGCCGGAGCTGTGTCGGGTAGGGCATCACCTTCACGCTGGCGACGTCCCCGAGACGCACCTGCGGGCCGGCGGGGGAGTCGATCATGAGATCGGCGAGGTTGGCGGGGGCGTACCGCGTCGAGGGCGTGCTCCACACCACCACGTCGAAGATCCGCTGGTCCTGGTACAGGTTCCCGACCAGGGTTCCGGCGAAGAAGGTGGAGGCGGCGCGGCGCACGTCGCCCGGGGCCATCCCGTACTTCTGGGCCGCGTCCAGGTCGACCTTCACCTCGAGGGTGGGCTGCTGCGGCTGCTCCAGCAGCTTGGGCTCGACCACGCCGTTCACCCGGGCGATCTGGCGGCTCACCTCCTGGGCGGTGCTGTGCAGGGTCGCGAGGTCGGTGCCGTACACCCGCACCGCCAGGTCGCTGCCCGTCCCCGCGTCGGCGTTGACGGCGTCGACCCGGTCCTGGGTGTACGACTCGATCGTGCTGGCCAGGCCGGGATAGCTGTGGAGGACGCGGCGGACCGCCGCGAGGGTGCCGTCGTAGTCGGCGGAGTCGTTCAGGCTGACCCACATCTCGCCGGCGTTGACGTCGACGACCTCGTCCGAGGCGAGCGCGCGGCCCACGTGGGCGCCGACGTCGCGCACGCCGGAGACGTGGCGGAGCTCCGCCGATGCGGCGGTGGTGATCCGGTCCATCTCGGTCAGCGAGGTGCCGGGCACGGCCTGCCAGCGCACCAGCACGTTGCGGTCCTGCGGTGTGGGCAGGGCCGCCCTGGTGGTGAGCTGCGGGACCACCGCCAGCCCCAGGGCGAGCAGCAGCGCGAGCATCGCGTACGCGGCGCGCGGCCGGCCGACGAGTCGCGCCACCGTTCCGTCGAAGACCCGGTGGGCGAGGCGAAGCGCCGGACTGGTCCGCTCGGCCGTCCCGCCGCGCAGCAGCAGGGAGGCGAGGGCGGGGGTGACCGCGAGGGCCACCACCGTCGAGACCGCCACCGCGATCGCGTACGAGAGCACGATGGGCTGGGCGAACGACCCCGCCACCCCGTCGAGGAAGAGGAGGGGGAGCGGCGCCAGCAGCGCCACCAGCGTCCCGTAGAGGAGCGGGCCGCGCACCGCGCCCGACGCCTCGGCGATCACCGAGGCGATCGAGGTGGAGGCGCCCGAGGCGCGATGCTCGCGCAGCCGGCGGCGGACGGCGCCGAGCTCGGCGACGGCGTCGTCGACGACCACGCCCAGCGCCATCGCCAGGCCGCCCAGCACCATGAGGTTGAAGGTGGTGCCGCGCAGGTAGAGCACGTAGGCGGCGGCCACGAGCGACAGCAGGGCGGCCACCACGGTGATCAGCGCCCGGCGCCAGGAGAGCAGCAGAAGCCCGACCACGAGCACGAGCAGGGCGAGGCTCGCCAGCCCGGTCACGCCGAGGTCGTGGACCGCGGTGTCGACGAACGACTGCGCCTGGTAGACGCCGGTGTCGATGGTGACGCCGGACAGGCCCGGGCGGAGCGCGGCGAGGGCGTCCTGGACGCCCCTGGTCACCTCCTGGGTGCTGGCCTCCGGGAACTTCTGGATCACCAGCATCAGGCCCGGCCCGTTGTGGAGGACGGCGTCGCCGATCAGGTAGGGCTGGTGATCCTCGACCACCGAGGCCACGTCGCCGAGGGTCAGCGACCTGCCGGCGGTGTCCTCGATGGTCACCGCGGAGAGGTTCTTGGCGGTGGTGACGGGCAGCACGTGCTGGATCGCCAGCCGCTGGGTCGAGGTGTCGACGAAGCCGCCGGTCCCGGGGGTCGACGCCTCGAGGAAGTTCAGCGGCGACACGAACAGGGCGTTGCCCGCGGTGCTGATCACCTGGTTCAGGGTCACGCCGTTCTGGCGGAGCTTGTCCGGATCGACCTGCACCTGGAGCTGGCGGTCGCGCTGTCCCCAGATGCTCACGTTGGCCACACCGGGGATGCCTGTGAGCCGCGGCTTGACCTTCCAGCGTGCCAGCACCGACAGGTCGGTGAGGGAGAGGTCCTTCGACGACAGGCCGATCATCATCACCCGGCTGGTCGAGGACAGCGGCTGGAGCATCGTCGGCGGCGTGCCGACGGCGGGCAGCACGTATGCCTGGGTGAGGCGCTCCTGCACCATCTGCCGTGCCTTCAGCGGGTCGGTGCCGGGCTTGAACACGAGATCGACCCTGCAGAGCCCGGCGGCCGACTCCGACTCCATGTGGTCGAGCCACGGGACCCCGTTGAGCAGGTCCTGCTCGAGGCCGAGGGTGACGTACTGCTCGACCTCTGCGGCCGAGAGGCCGAGCGCCTCGGCCTGGACGGTCACCGTCGGCGGCGCGAACTCGGGGAGCGCGTCCACCGGCGCGCCGCGGAGCTGGAACACTCCCAGGCCCATGACCACGACGGCCACGCCGACGACGAGCACGCGAAACTTCAGGCTCAGCGCGACCAACTCGCGGATCATGACGAGCATCCCCCCCTCAAACCGTGCATCCTCGTGGCGGCCAGCACCGGGCCCGGCATCTCGATCTGTCCACCACCACCAACCCTTCCTGCTGAACAGAACCATAACGGAACCTGAACAGAAGATCAACGGGGGTTGGCGATCGATGCTTTCGGATCCCGACCATCGGCGGCCGGTGACAGGGCTTCAACGGTGGCCGTCCGTGGAGCTTGCGAATGCCCCGCGTCCGTTTCATCACGCTTTCATCGAGCGCGTCGAATTCGCCCATTGCGTAGTTCAGCGCAGATCAATCGGGCCGTGGTAGCGGCGCGGTCAGCGGTCCCGAGGAGGCCGGGTCACAATCGTCGGACAGGGATTCACGACCCCTTCCGGCGTCGCCGAGTCAGCGCGAGGCTCAGGCGGCGCGGCCGCCGAGCAACCCGGACAGCCAGTCCTCGAGCTCACGCTGCTTGCGGTGGAGGGCGGGATCGCTGGGGGCGGCGGCGAGGGCGTTGTCCACGGTCACCAGACGGGCGTGGACGGCGGCGATGATCGCCAGGTGGGGGGTCTTCGGCATGGCCGGTCTCCCGTGCAGGGCATTGGCCCTCGGGGCGGACGACGCTCCCCCTCCCCGGGGCTACCAGTCCACGGTAGTCGAGCGGCCTCCTCCGGAGGTGCCGTGGCCGTCACGAGCAGGGTACGGTGACGGCACGGCCACGCCGACCTCCCGCGGCGACGGGTCAGGCGGTGACCACCGCGCCCGCGGTCCGCGGCGCCGGGACCGGGCGCGACGGCGCGGCGAGGGCGGGCACCTCGGTGGGACGCGCATGGAAGGGCTCGGGCAGGTAGGCCCCGAGCGGCGACGCCCAGGCCGGGTCCAGGGTCGCGGCGATCTCGGGGTCCTCCCGCCGCAGCCAGGCGAGGTGGCGCAGCGCGTGATGGAGCACCTGCTCGACGTCGAGCGAGGCGGGGGCG
>JAXDLS010000052.1:0-2900 GCA_034666485.1 Chloroflexota bacterium | reverse complement strand
ATGTCGATGTCCATGAGGCCCCCGCCCTCCATGACGTTCTCGGGGAAGTACGCCTGCGAGGTGGCGGCGTGGGTGCCGAAGACCGGGAAGATGGGGTCGCCGGCCCACATGATGGTGGTCACGTTGGAGCTCTTCAGCTTGGCCATCAGGGTCGTCGACTGCGCGACGGCGGTGCTGGTGTCCAGCGAGTAGAGGGCCATCTGCGCGCCGTTGCGGTCGCACCGCTGGATGCCCGCCTGCAGCTGGTCGAGCGCCGGCCGCAGGATGTCGAGGTCGTCGGCGACGATCGCCACCTTGCGCGGCAGCCGCTGCAGCAGGGGATCGCCGGCGAAGCGCGCCGGCTGGTTGGCGAGCTTCCTGCACCAGTACTCGCTCGCCAGGACGGCCTGCTCGTCCTGCCCCATGAGCAGGCCGTAGAGGTAGGGGCGGTGGGCGATGTTGAAGGCGTTGCTCAGCCCGCCGAAGCTGATGATGCCCCTGCGGCTCAGCTCGTCGTAGACCTCGCCCGCGACGCTGAACCACATCGCCGCGAAGGGGTGGTAGGTGGCCGCCGCGGTGTCGACCTCGTTGCGCAGGCAGGGGATGTCCGGCGGCGCGAACTCGCACTGCCCCTGGAAGACGTCGAAGTGGATCCTGCGGCCGTAGAGCTCGTAGCGGGTGTTGATGAAGCTGGCCGCCCGGTCGCGGAAGTCCTGCTCCTGCTGCGGGCTGCTGCTGATCCCCTGCGACGAGATGATGGCGTCGACGGCCGCGTTGCGCTTGGGCCGGTAGACCACCACCTCGATGGCGGTCCGCGTCACCCCCTGCGAGGTGGCGCCGCCGTTGTCGCCGCCGCCCCAGCCGGGGGCGCAGGGAGGGGCGATGAGCAGGCCGCCGAACTGCAGCCCACCGACGCAGTGGTGGGTGCCGGCGCCGGCCCGGCCGGTCTTCGGCAGCGCCGCCGCGGCCCCGGCCGCGCCCCCGCCACCCCCGGAGGCGGCCGGGCGGGTGCCGCCCGCACCCGGGGCGGCGGTCGCCGTGCTGCCGTCCGCCGCCGCTCCCGCGTCCGCGCCGGGCTCGGCGCCGGGGGCGGCGAGTGCCAGCGGGGGCGGCGCCGGCGTGGGGGCGGGAGCGCGCGAGGGGAGCGCGATCGCCAGCACCAGCTGGGCGATGGCGAGCAGCAGCAGAGGCGAGTAGCGCCGGACCCGGATCACCCCCCCATGTCCCTCCCTTCCCCTTCGCGGGTGTTGCGGGAGGATGGCACGCGCCGTCCGCCGCGTCAACTTCGTCGAACCGTCACCGGTCCGGCGGGTGGCCGCCGGCTGTCTCGTTCCGGGCATGCATGTCGGGAACGGGAGGGGCGGACTCGGCTCCGGTCAGTGGACGCTGACGGTGAAGGAGGCGCCGTCGGCGCTGGCCGGCGACGGCTGGGCGAGCACCGAGCCGTTGGAGTGGACCATGGTGATCAGATCGGCCGACCAGACCGGCGAGGTGATCGTGCCCGAGCTGCCGGAGGCGTCGGCGCTGCACATCGAGAAGCCCACGTACCCGAAGTTCGCCAGGGGAAGCACGTTGCAGGTGCTTCCCGAGCACGCCGACGGGGCCTCCGCGATCCACTCGGCCGAGTTCAGCGGGCCGGTGGGGCCCTGCCGCACCGTCGAGAAGCTGCGCCCGGTGCTGAGGTTGCGCAGCGTGAGCGTGGTGCCGGAGGCGATCGAGTGGACCGCCGCCTCGATGTGGTCGCCGGGTCTGATCACCATGGCGATGCGCACCCGCGGGGCCGGGTAGAGCTCGTACCAGGCGTAGTGGGCGGGCTGGTTGGTCCGGCTGCAGTCGGCGCCGGTGCCCACCTGCTCGACGTAGTTCGAGGCATACCCGTCGAGCCCGATCCAGAAGCTCGAGTAGGTGCCTCCGTTGGGACAGCTCAGCACCGGCTGGGCCCATGCCCCGCGCACGTCGGTGAACTGCATCCCGGGGCGATGCGCGGCGTAGCCCGCCCAGTTGGGGCTCGACATCGACGCGCTCGCGGCCGGGGCCTCGTGGATCCGCACCGGCGCGGGCGACCATGCGGCGACCATCGCAGCCGCCATCACCAGCGCCGCCGCCACCAGCCGCCGGCGTGCCGTTCGGCGCGCGCGACCACGCCCGGCTGCGGCCGCACCCGCTCCCACGGCGCGACCGCACAGACCATGGAGAGGGCCCACGCGCGACTCCTCCGCCACCCCGCGATCCCCACCCGCCACGCCGTCCGATGGTACTGCGCGCCCCGGATTTTGGGGAGATGGAACTCGCGGAACGCGTGTCGCCAGCTCCGCTCCCTCGCTCGAGCTCGGATCCGTGCCCGGAAGCCGGCGAGCCGGCGCTCACCCAGTTCCGGTCGACCTCGTCTACAACGCGGTGGCGCCCCGCCCTCGCCACCACCCCACCGGGCCGCGGTGACGGCGCGCGGGCCGCCGCCGGGCCGCGTCGCCGGGGCCGCACTCCCGGTGGGGCGAGGTCCACACCCTCGTCCACAGGTCGTCCACAGCCTGTGGAAACGCGCGTTCACCCACCCCAGGCGGGACGCGAGGTGGCGTCCAGGGCGGCCCCCTCGAGCACCTGGCGGGGCGCCGACGGCGACGCCCCGCCCGCGCCCCCCAGCCACCAGAGGGTGAAGCCGCCGGCGCCCGCCGCGGGGGCGAGGTAGACCAGCCCGCCGCCGTCCGGGGCCCAGGTGGGGAAGGCGCAGAGCGCCCCCCCGGCGAGCGTCCGCGGGGTGCCGAGGCTGATGCCGTCGAACCCCGCCACCTCGAGGTGGGCGGCCTGCCCGCCCTGGGTGCAGATCATCGCGAGCGTGCCGCCGCCGGGGGCGAGGTCGGGCTGGCTGCAGTCGTCGGCGGCGCTGGTGAGCGCATGGCCGGGGTCGCGCGGGCCGGTCTGGA
>JAXDLS010000051.1:0-3548 GCA_034666485.1 Chloroflexota bacterium | reverse complement strand
CGGCGGATGCTGGACTACCTGACCCGGACGGATGTGTCGCGCTACCGCGCCATCATCGCCCGCCTGGGACTGCGCCGCTGAGCTGCCACCGCTCAATGGCCGCGGCCCTCCTCGGGGAGGGCGTTTGGCCCCGCTGATGCGTGGGCATCACCACAACACACAACCTTTACCACACCGTCCACGTCCCACCCGGTCGCGGGTGTCCCTTTCACCGGACGCGCTGCGCGGCCGACGCGGTGAGACGTTGGCGATCGGAGATCGGCGCCGGACCGCTGCCCATGGCGCGACCGCACCGTCAATCTCTCATCCCCAACACCTCACCCTCGGTGGCGCAGGTGCCCGTGGCGGAGATGCCCGGACCGGGATCATCACCCGACATCCGAGGTTCCCATGCCCTACCAGAAATTCGAACTGGACTACACCGGCCGAAAGCTCACCGTCGAGACCGGCCACATCGCGGAGCAGGCCAACGGCGCCGTGCTCGTCCGCTCCGGCGACACCATGGTGCTGGTCACCGCGGTGGCATCCCACGCGCCGCGCGAAGGCATCGACTTCTTTCCGCTCACCTGCGACTACGAGGAGAAGCTGTACGCCGCGGGTCGCATCCCCGGCAGCTTCCCCCGCCGCGAGGGGCGGCCCACCGAGGCAGCCATCCTGGCCTGCCGCCTCATGGACCGGCCGCTGCGGCCGCTCTTCCCCAAGGACTTCCGCAACGACGTCCAGGTCGTCGCCACGGTGATGAGCACCGACCAGGAGAACGACCCCGTCACCCTCGCGGTCACCGGGGCGTCACTCGCCCTGGCGATCAGCGACATCCCCCACGCCGGCCCCGTCGGGTGCGTGCGCGTCGGCCTCATCGACGGCCGCCTGGTGGTCAACCCCACCCTGCCCGAACTGGCCGAGTCCGACCTCGACCTGATCGTGGCCGGCACCGAGGACGCCATCGGCATGGTCGAGGCGGGCGCGATGCAGGTGCCCGAGGAGGTCATGCTCCAGGCGCTGCGGCTCGCCCACGACGAGATCCGGCGGCTGGTCGCCTTCCAGAACGAGATCGTGGCGCAGATCGGCAGGCCGCAGATGAGCTACCCGTCGAACGCCGTCGACCCCGAGGTGAAGGCGGCGGTGGCCGAGGCGGCCGCGAGCCGGATCGGCGAGGCCGCCCGCAACGTCGACAAGGCAGCCCGCGAGCGCGCCATCGACGAGCTCAAGGGCCAGGTGGTCGAACAGGTGGCGCCGCGCTATCCCGACCGCGAGTCGGAGATCAAGAAGGCGTTCGAGGGAGAGCTGAAGCGCGCCGTGCGCAGCGCCATCCTCGAGGAGGGCATCCGTCCCGACGGCCGCCGCACCGACGAGATCAGGCACATCTGGTCGCAGGTCGGCCTGCTGCCCCGTGCCCACGGCAGCGCGCTCTTCACCCGCGGCCAGACCCAGGCGCTGAGCATCGTCACCCTCGGTTCCGGCCAGGATCAGCAGAAGCTGGACGGCCTCGGGCTCGAGGAGTTCAAGCGCTTCATGCACCACTACAACTTCCCGCCCTACTCGGTCGGCGAGGCGCGCCCGCTGCGCTCGCCGGGACGGCGCGAGATCGGTCACGGGGCGCTCGCCGAGCGCGCGGTGCACAACGTGATGCCCTCCGACGAGGACTTCCCGTACGTGGTGCGCATCGTCACCGAGATCCTCAGCAGCAACGGCTCCACGTCGATGGCCTCGGTCTGCGGCTCGACCCTGGCCCTGATGGACGCCGGGGTGCCGCTCAAGGCGCCGGTGGCGGGCATCGCCATGGGCCTGATCACCGAGGACGACAGCGAGAGGGCCGCCATCCTCAGCGACATCCAGGGGATGGAGGACGCCCTCGGCGACATGGACTTCAAGGTCGCCGGCACCGAGGCGGGCATCACCGCCCTGCAGATGGACATGAAGATCAAGGGGCTGCGCTGGGAGCTCATGGAGCAGGCGCTGGAGCAGGCCCGGGTGGGCCGGCTGCACATCCTCGGCAGGATGACCGAGACCCTGCCCGCGCCGCGGCCCGAGATGTCGATGTGGGCGCCCCGCATCGAGACCATCCAGATCAACCCCGACAAGATCCGCGACGTCATCGGCCCGGGTGGCAAGACCATCCGCCGCATCGTCGAGGAGACCGGTGTCCAGATCGATGTCGAGGACGACGGCCGCGTCTCCATCGCCTCCAACGACGGAGCCGCGATGCAGCAGGCGATCGCCATGATCCGCGACCTCACCGAGGACGTGGAGGTCGGCAAGATCTACAAGGGCAAGGTGGTTCGGATCATGAACTTCGGCGCCTTCGTCGAGATCCTGCCGAAGAAGGACGGGCTGGTGCACATCTCCCAGCTCGCCGACCACCGCGTCAACAAGGTCGAGGACGTGGTGAACATCGGCGACGAGATCATGGTCAAGGTCATCGAGATCGACGACAAGGGTCGCGTCAACCTCTCCCGCAAGCTGGCGATCAGCGAGCTCGCGGGCAAGCAGGCCCAGGCCGCCGGGGCCGGGACGGCCAGCCCCGCGTGACCGTCCGCGGCGCAGGGGGGGGCTCCCCCCCGGCGGCCTCACGGGAATCGCCCGCGCGGTCGCCGGGCCCCCCCCAGCCCCTGCGCGTCGCCGTGAGCGGCGCACGGGGACGGGTGGGCCGTGAGATCGTCGCCGCGCTCGAGGCCGACCCGGGCTTCGCCTGCGCGGCGGCGGTCGACGCCGGCGACGACCTCGCCGCGGCCCTGGCCGGCGCCGGGGCGCGCGTCCTCGTCGACTTCTCCGTCCCCACCGCCGCGCTCGGCAACGCGCTCACCGCGGTGGCGCACGGCGTGTGCCCGGTGGTCGGCACCACCGGGCTCGGCGGTGACGCCGTCGACGAGCTCCGCGGCCGCTGCGCGGCCGCCGGCCTGGGTGGCTGCGTGGTCCCCAACTTCGCCCTCGGCGCCGCGCTGCTGATGTGGCTCGCCGAGGTCTGCGCCGGCCACTTCGAGAGCTGCGAGATCATCGAGAGCCACCACCCCGGCAAGCTGGACGCTCCCAGCGGCACCGCGCTGCGCACCGCCGAGCGGCTGCTCGCCGCCCGCCACGGGCGTCCCTTCCAGCACCCCGAGCCCGACACCGTGACCCTGCCGGGCACTCGCGGCGGCGTGGTCGGCGGCGCCGGCGTCCACAGCCTGCGCCTCCAGGGCCCGGTCGCCGACCAGTCGGTGATCTTCGGCGCCCCGGGTCAGACCCTGACCCTCGAGCACCGCACCACCTCACGGGCCGCCTTCGCCCCGGGGGTGCTCACCGCCGCCCGGGTGGTGACCACCACGCAGCGGTTCTCCACCAGCCTGGAGGAGCTGCTCGGGCTGCCCCCCGCGGCCGCGGTCAGCCGGGCCATGGCATCATCGGAGACCTGATGGGCCGGAACGGAGATCGTGGAGCGCCACGGGTGGGGGTGGTGGGCGCCACCGGCGCCGCCGGCGGCACGGTGCTGCGCATCCTCGAGGAGCGGCGCTTCCCGCTCGCCGAGCTGCGCTGCCTGGCCAGCTCCCGCAGCGCCGGCACCACGGTGC
>JAXDLS010000050.1:0-4155 GCA_034666485.1 Chloroflexota bacterium | reverse complement strand
GCGGCGGCGGCGACCCGCTCGGCGACCGGTGCGGTGGCCGTCCCGGGCCGGCGGCTGCTCTCGCTGATCCGGGCCATCAGCATCAGGTTCTCGCGCACCGTCAGCCCCTCGAAGAGGTCGACGCCCTGGAGGGTGCGTGCGAGCCCCATCCGCGCCCGCCGGTGGGGCCGCTGGGGGGCCAGGTCACGTCCCTCGAAGAGCACCTCTCCGTGCTGGACCGGCGTCAGCCCGCTGATGACGTTCAGCAGGGTGGTCTTGCCCGCCCCGTTGGGACCGATGACGGCGGCGATCTCGCCGGCGTCGACCCCGCAGGTCACCCCGTCGAGAGCCTGGACCCCGCCGTAGCGGACCCCGACCCCGCGGGCCTCAAGCAGGAGCATTGCGGGTGATCTCCGGGGTGACGGCGAGGCCGCGCGGCGACCGCCAGAGGCCGCGGGGCAGCCGTCCGGCCTGGCCGGCGAGCTGCTCGCGCCCGATCAGCACCAGCAGCAGCCCCACCCCGGCCACCAGGTTGGTGGCGTTGGGTCCGACGCTGCTGTCGGCGAAGTGGCGGGTCAGCTCCGGGGGCATCCAGCCGTAGAGCAGCCCGGCGGTCAGCGCCGCGGCGATGCTGCGCTGGCCGGCGATCACCACCAGGCCGAGCAGGAAGATGGACTGCAGCGGGTGGAACGGGGCGGGGCCGACGCTCTGCACCTCGAGGGCGTAGAGCACCCCGGCGAGCCCGGCGAGGGCGGCGCTCAGCGAGAAGGCCAGCAGCTTGGTGCTGACCAGGTCGATGCCACGGACGCTCGCCCCCACCTCGGTGGTGCGCAGCGAGATCATCCGCCGCCCCAGCGAGGAGCGGCGCAGCCCGGCGACCAGCAGGCAGCAGCCCACGAGCACGCCGAGCAGAAGGAGGTACAGGGTGTGCTCGGAGCCGAGGTCGAGGCGGCCGAGCACCGGGCGCGCCACGGCCAGGCCGTTCTGGCTCCCGGTGAGCCCGACGTTGTTGAAGACCGCGTCCTGCATCACCTGGGCGAAGCCGAGGGTGACCACCGCCAGGTAGACGCCGCGCAGGCGCAGCGCGGGCAGGCCCACCACCACGCTCACCGCGGCGGCGGCGAGCACGGCGACGGGGGCGGCGAGGTACAGGGGCAGGCCCACCCCCGGGGCCATCAGCCGAGCGGCGACGAAGGCCCCCACCCCCATGAAGGTGACCTGGGCGAGCGAGGTCTGCCCGGTCCAGCCGGTGAGCACCACCACGCTCAGCGCGGCGACGGCGAAGATCAGGGCCAGCGACATGGAGAACAGCCGGGCCGAGCCGAGCACCGAGGGCATCCAGGCCGCGGCGGCGGTGAAGGCGGCGAGGGCGGCGAGGGAGGCGGCCTGCCGGGAGCGCGTCATGCCCGCTCCACCACCGGGCCACCCCGGCGCTGGAGCAGAAGCACGGCGAGGATGAACAGGAAGACGGCGATGTCGGCGTTGCCCTGGGTGCCGGGGAGGATCTCCTGGGCGAAGGTCACCAGCTCGCCGAGGATGAGCCCGCCGGCCAGTGCCCCGGAGAGGCTGTCGATGCGGCCGAGCAGGGTCGCGCCCAGCGCCTGCAGGGCGATGAGGGTGAGCAGGTATGGGGCGACGGTGCGGATCACCGGGCCGAGGAGGATGCCGCCGCCGAGGGCGATCGCCGCCCCCAGCATCCAGCTGCCGAGGGTCACCAGCCGGACGTTCACGCCCTGCAGGGCCGCCACCTCGGGGTCGGCGGCGACGGCGCGCATGTGCAGTCCCAGCCGGGTGGAGGTGAGCAGCCGGTGGAGCAGCACGGCGGAGGCGGCGGCGACCGCCAGCACCACCAGCCCGTCGACGGGCACGGTGACCCCCAGCGCGCTCACGCTGTCGGGCGACACCAGCGGCGGAGCCGAGCGGGGCACGTTGCCGAAGATGATCCCCACCAGGCTCTGCACCACCAGCAGCACGCCCAGGCTGGAGACCAGCTTCACCGTGGGGTCGGCGCGGCGCAGCGGCCAGCCGATCAGCTGGCCGATGCCGAGGCCGGCGGCGGCGCCGAGGGCCACCACCGTCACCACCGCGACCGGGGTGGGCACGCCGTGCTCGCGCAGCGCGATGTAGGTGAAGGCGCCGAGCGTCGCCATCCCGCCCTGGGCGAGGTTGAGGGTGCGCGTGGTCCGGTAGATGGCCACCACGCCCATGGCGAGCAGCCCGTACACCGCCCCCTGGATCAGTCCGAGGACGGCGTCGGTGGCGTACGTCGAGACCGACGCCACGACCGGGATCACGGCGGGCAGTGCCAGCTGTGATCGTTCCAGTGCAGGGCCCCGCCGCCGATGGTCACGAACTGGGCGCAGCGGTGGGGCACGTGGCCCGGGTAGTCGGGGTCGGCGCCGAGCCTCAGGTCGAGCGGCGGGGTCAGCCCCAGGTCGAGGTTGACGATGCCGTTCAGCGCCTGGATGATCGCCGCCTGGTCGGCGTGGAGGTCGGCGGAGAGCGGGAGGCTGTTCACCACCCGGGCGAACAGCTGGGCGCCCAGCCAGCCCTGCTCCATCACCGAGTCCCGCGACGTCCCCGGGAAGTAGTGCTCGACGGTGCCGAGGAGGCTGGCCGCCGGGCCGCCCGCCTCGAAGGGGAGGAAGGGCGAGAGCGCCACCGCGCCGTCCTGCTCGCCACCGGGCTGGCCGAACTGGGCCGCGTAGCGGGGGTCGTAGCCGATCTCGTAGTTCACCCACCTGGGGTGGTAGCCGATGCTCTGCGCCGCCTGCACGAAGCGATCGCCGCAGCCGATGTCGCAGAACCACATCAGCAGGTCGACCTTGTCGGCGGCGAACCGCTGGACGATCTGGTCGTACTGCGAGGCGGAGGGGTCGACGGTCTGGATGTCGACGTTGGAGTAGCCGAGCTTCCTGAACTGCCCCACCGCGCCCGCCTCGGCGGCGGTGAGCTGGGAGACGTTGTAGCCGAAGATCCCCGGGTGGGTGAAGGGGACGTGGTCCTTCGCGTACTGGGCCATGATCGCGCCCGCGTCCTTGATGGGCACGTCGACGCTCACCTGGTTGGGGAACCTGAAGGCGCTCTCCTCGTAGGGGTCGATGCCGATCAGCGGCACCGCCTGGCCGCCGTTGTCGGCCCCCGGGCTGGCGAAGTAGGGGTCGACGGTGTCCTGCCCGAAGGGCGCGACCATGCCCACGATGGCGAGCACGTGGTCCTCGGCGACCAGCTGCTTGGCGTCGGCCAGGGCGGTGGTGTTGCTGGTGGCGTCGTCGAGCACCTGGTACTGCACCCGGCAGCCGTGGACGCCGCCGTGGGCGTTGGCGTCCTGGAAGAAGGCGCTGGCGGCGTTCTTCGCCTCGGGGAACTGGAAGAAGCCGGAGAGGGAGACGATGCTCCCCAGCGTCATCACTCCGTCGGGGAAGGGGCACACCGACGGGGCGACGGCGTGGGGCACGGTGGGCTGGCGGACGGCGGAGCCCGCCCCGGCCCCGGCTGCGGGACCGGAGCCGCGGGGCGCGGGGGGCGGGGCGACGGCGCTGGCCGCGCCCCCGGGCGCCGCCTGGGAGGAGCCGGAGGCGCCCGTGGCCGGTGCCTGGTCGGGGAGCGTGGCCGGCCCGGAGGTGCCGGAGCCCTGGACGGCGGTGGTGGTGATCTGCTCGCGGGTGGTGAGCGCGTGGTACAGCCCCGCGCCGAAGCCGACGGTGAGCACGATGGCGAGCACCGCGGCCGCGATGAACAGCTTCTCGACCCGGGTCAGCAGCATCCCGTCGTCTCCTCGCCCCCTCCCCACGAGCCTGTGGCGAATCTACCCTTTTCCGGACAGGGATGCCGTCCCCCCTCGGGGTGACGCCTGGTCACCCACCCCGGGGAGAGGGATGGTCGCCTCCGCACCGCCGCCGCCAGCGGGGGCATTGTCGATCTCTCCGATCGAGAAGGTCAAATACGCGGTGGGCTCATCCCAGGGAGACGGCGGTGACCCGGCCGTCGTTGCCGACGGCGTAGACGCTGCCGCCGCCGACGGCGAGCGGGCTGCGCACCCCGCTCTTCAGGGTCAGCTTCTGCAGCACCCTGCCACTGGCGGCATCCAGGGCGACCAGCGACCCCTGCTCGTCGGCGGTGATCACCCGCGAGCCCACCAGCACCGGCGGCGCCAGGGTGGTCCCCAGCTGCACC
>JAXDLS010000049.1:0-3050 GCA_034666485.1 Chloroflexota bacterium | reverse complement strand
GGCGGGATGGCCGTCGAGCAGGCCGCGGACCTCGGCGTCCACGGCGGGCAGCGCCGCCGCCACCTCGCGGCCGGCAGTCACCCGCACCTGGGCGGTGGCGAGCGCCTGCTCCAGCTGCCGGGCGCCGGCGCGGCCGTCCTCGCCGTCGTCGTGGAGGATGGCCACGCTGGCCGCCCTCCGGGCGATGTACCCGCCGAGCACCGTGGCCGCGGCATCGTTGGCGATGCCCAGCCGGAGGACGCTCGGGCGGCCCTTGGGCAGCTCGGCGTCACCGTCGGCGATGACGATCTCCGGGACCCCGGCGGCCCTGCTGGCGGCGGCGCTCAGGGGCGCGCCGACGCCGTCCTCGACCACCCCCACCGCGCCCGCCGCGATCGCGGAGCGGGTGTTCGCCGCAGCGCGCTGAGGATCGGAGGCGCCGTCGTACACCCGCAGCTGCAGCGGCTGCGCGCCTCCCGCGACGTGGACGCCACCGCTCCGGTTCACCTCCTTCACCGCCAGGTCAGCGCCCTGGCGTATGTACTCGGTGGTGGAGGCGTCGGAGGACGAGGGCAGGTTCAGCGCCACCAGCAGCGGGGCAGGCTTCCCACCGCCGCCGCCGCCACATCCGGCGAGCGCTCCGAGGCCCAGGAGCAGGCATGCGGCCGCGGCCGGTTTACGGCGGTTCATCGTGGAGGGCTTCCCGAGCATGCGGCGCGCTGCTGACAGAACTGGACAACGCCAATCATACGAGCGGCATACTGGGCGTTTCGGCGGCGGCACCGCCGGCCACCAGGGGGAGTGCTTCGGTTGATCGCCGTGCTCTTCGGACCGCCCGGAAGCGGCAAGGGAACCCAGGCCGCCTTCATCACGCGGGACTTCGACCTGGCCCACGTGTCCACCGGCGACATGCTGCGCGCCGAGGCGGCCACCGGGAGCCCGCTGGGCCGCGAGGTGGCTCCGCTGATGGCGGCCGGCAAGCTGGTCCCCGACGATCTGATCGTCCGGGTGATCGCCGAGCGGCTGGGCCATGACGACGTCCCCAAGGGCGTGGTGCTCGACGGCTTCCCCCGCACCGTCGCCCAGGCCCGGGCGCTCGACACCATGCTCAGGGGCAAGGGCAGGGACGTGGGGCTCATCCTCTCCCTCAGCGTCCCGGTCGACGACCTGGTCGAGCGCCTGCTCGGCCGTGCCCGCGAGCAGGGCCGCAGCGACGACACCGGCGAGGTGATCCGCGAGCGCATGCACGAGTACGAGAGGAAGACCGCCCCGGTGCTCGACCACTACCGGAGGGGCGGGGCGCGGGTGGCCACTGTCGACGGTGTCGGCAGCGTCGAGGACGTGCGCCGCCGGGTGCACGAGGAAGTCGCCGGAGCGCTGGCCGCCGCCCAGAGCCGCCAGCCGATGAGGAGAGTCGCCGATGGCTCATGAGGTGCGTGGCGTGGTGGCGCGGTCCAAGGGCGCGCCGGTGACGGTGGAGACCATCCTGGTGCCCGACCCCGGTCCCGGCGAGGTGCTGGTGCGGCCGAGGGCCTGCGGCGTCTGCCACACCGACCTCCACTATCGCGAGGGCGCCATCGAGGATGCCTTCCCGTTCCTCCTCGGCCACGAGGCCGCGGGGACGGTGGAGGCGGTCGGTGAGGGGGTCACCTCCGTGGCACCCGGCGACTACGTGATCGTCGCCTGGCGCTCGCCCTGCGGCAGCTGCCGCTCCTGCCTGCGCGGCCGTCCCTGGTACTGCTTCTCCAGCCGCAACGCCGTCCAGCCGATGACCCTCGCCGACGGCACACCGCTGAAGGCGGCGATCGGCATCGGCGCCTTCGCCGACCTCTGCCTGGTCGACGCCGGGCAGGCGGTGAAGGTCGACCCACGGGCGCGTCCCGAGGCGGCCGGGCTGGTGGGCTGCGGGATCATGGCGGGCTTCGGCGCCGCGGTGAACACCGGCGGCGTGAGCCGGGGCGACACCGTCGCCGTCTTCGGGTGCGGAGGCGTCGGCGACGCCGCGATCGCCGCCTCGAGGCTGGCCGGGGCGCGGCGGATCATCGCCGTCGACGTCGACGATCGCAAGCTCGGGTGGGCCCGCGACTTCGGCGCCACCGACACCGTCGACGCCCGCGAGCAGGACCCGGTGGAGGCGATCCGCGCTCTCACCGACGGTCATGGCGTCGACGTCGCCATCGACGCGGTGGGCTCACCCCAGACCTTCACCCAGGCCTTCTACAGCCGCGACCACGCCGGCACCGTGGTGATGGTGGGCGTGCCCGACCCGGCGATGCGCCTCGAGCTGCCCCTCATCGATGTGTTCGGTCGCGGCGGGGCGGTGAGGTCCTCCTGGTACGGCGACTGCCTGCCCACCCGCGACTTCCCCATCCTCACCGACCTCTACCTGCGCGGGCAGCTCGACCTCGACCGCTTCGTCACCGAGACCATCGCGCTCGAGGGGGTCGAGGAGGCCTTCGCCAAGATGGGCCGCGGCGAGGTGCTGCGCTCGGTGGTGGTGCTGTAGCCCCTGGGGGGAGCGCGCTCAGCCCCCGGCGGTCCCGGCCAGCTCCGCGGCCGCCGGGTGCCAGCGCAGCCGCCGGCGAGCGCGCTCCCAGGTGGGGTGGTGCTCCACCCCGGGGAGGAGGTGGAAGACGTTCTCGCGGCCGCCGACCACCAGGCAGCGCTTGCCCAGCGCATAGGCCATGCCGAACTCGACGTGGCGGCCGCCACGGGCGCCCGCGGTCGACCCCGGCGGCTCGGTGAAGAGGATGAGCACGTCCGAGGTGCGCAGGTCGGCCCAGTCGTCGACGGCGAAGCGGGCCGCCTCGGGCGGGGTCTCGCCGTGCTCCTCGTGGGCGGCGGCCGCGGCGACCGTGGTGGCGTCCCACTGCTGGTTGCCGAGCACCCAGCGGCTGGTGACGGTGTGCCCGTCGGCGGCGAGCTCCGCCGCGCGGGCGAGCACCTCCTCGCGCCGGCCATAGCGTGCGGCCAGATAGACGCGGCTCATGCGGCCCTCCGTTCCTCGCCGTCCCGGCTGCCCTCCAGCGGCAGCGCGAACAAGTGTACGAGAGCGAGGTGACGGTCGGAGG
>JAXDLS010000048.1:0-3633 GCA_034666485.1 Chloroflexota bacterium | reverse complement strand
CCAGTACCACGCGTCGGAGCTCGCGCCGTGGATCAGCACGTAGGTGCCATGGTCCGTGCCCTTCCGCTGGTGTCCTCTGGCGGCATGGCCCACAGTAGCGCGGACTGCCACCGCCTCGCCGCACCCGTCATCGGGCGGCACAGCACCGCGGCGTTCCTGTGGTCACGAACGAACATGCGTGTCGACCGGACAGACGATCTCTACGTGTCCGACCTTCTGCCATACCTGACAGCTACTCGTCGGTCCGGCGATGCTGCGACAGGCGCGATTGGCCTGGTCACCCGCTCCTCGCTGTCGAGCGGGCTCGACCAGCAACCTGTGCGCTGCAATGAACTGCTCACGGCGATTGTCATAAAGAGTGAAAAGGATGAATTCGACAAGAGGAGAATGGTCATGCACAACATCACCCACGGCCTACCCATCGTCGGTGGCCTCATCGACTCCGTCGTCGGCATCGCCACGGGGGCCTACTACGGCATCAGCGGTGCCACCCACGCCGTCGTCGCCTCGCTCACCGGCGGCCGCGCCTAGCCTCGACGGGCAACCGCCCCGCCCTCACGCGTTCCGCCGCAGCCGACACGCCGGCGGCGCCGTGAGGCGGGGCCGCTCCCAGACGTTCGTCCCCGGGGGTGAGGCCCCCTGTCAGTCTGGATCAGGTGCCCCGCTGCGGCCGGACCCGCCCATCGCGGCACCTCTCGCCCACCTCCCCGTATCATCAGCCGCCATGTGCGAGCCCGCCGAGCGTCTCGTTGGTGCGCCGCGCCACCGGGCCTACGCCGCCCCGTCGACGCTGCACGGGCGCGGGGTGTTTGCCGCCGTTCCCATCGCCGCCGGTGACGTCGTCGAGGAATGCCCGGTGCTCCGCTTCCCCGCCGCGCAGCGCGAGCTCATCGGCGCAACCCTCATCGACGAGTACTACTTCGAGTGGGACGGGGACGGCGCCATCGCCCTGGGCCTGGGCAGCCTGTACAACCACTCGGATGCGCCCGTCGCCGAGTACATCAAGGACACCGTCAACGACGTTCTCGTCGTCCGCGCCCTCAGCGATATCGCCACGGGTGAGGAGATCACGTTCTCCTATTCCGGTGCTGCGCATCCCGAGGTGACTCTGGACAGCGGTACCTGACCGCAGGCTGCCCCGCGAGCCTCAGCGAGCTGCCACGGTGACCGTCCCAGGGTACACGGGGGGTATCTCCTGCGTCGCCACCCCACCGCCTGGGGATGCTGGCGTTCATGGTTGATCCGAACAGGCCTGGGTCCCCGTAGAGATCACGTGATACCCATTTTTCTCAGGAGGGATCCAGTGAGCTTCGATGAACGAGGGCTTCGCGAGTTGATCGTGGAGTCCGAGGACCTCCAGTCGGACGCCCTGCGCGGCCTGCCGGAGTCGATTGACAACCTGCGCGACCTGCGCAACGACCGGCGGGGCGAGTCGGTGGACCCGTCCCGTTTCCTGGCCTTCGAGCGGAGCCGCCGTCAGGTGCTCCGCGACCTGGGGATCAGTGGCCTCGCCATCCCCGGCCTCGGCCTCGCCGGCGGCTTCGGAGCCGCCATCGCGAGTGCCCTCACCCAGACGATGCCGGTGGCCGCCGCGGACAGCGCCATCGACATCATGATCCTGCAGACGGCGTCATCCCTCGAGAAGCTGGCGGTGCTGACCTACGGCGCAGCTCTCACCCTTCCCTTCATCGCGAACGGGAACCCGACGGTGAAGGCCTTCGCGACCACCACGATGAGCCAGCACGACCAGCACAAGATGGCATTCCAGGCTCAGACCACCGCACTGGGTGGCAAGGTCCAGGACACGCCCAATCCAAAGTACGCGCCGATCGTCGAGGCGGCCAAGCCCACGCTCAAGACGCCTGCTGACGTCGTCGCGCTGGCGATGACACTCGAGAACGTGGCACGCGACACCTACCTCTCGGATCTCAAGCAGTTCACCGACAAGAAGTCGCTGATGCTCATGTCCAGCGTGATGGGCGTCGAGACCCAGCACCTGGCCACGCTGCGTGCGGTGGCCGCGCTTCTCGCGGGCAATGCGCCACAGCTCATCGTCATCCCCGTGGATCCGAGCAAGCTCCCTGCCGCCGCCGGTTCCGTCGGCTTCCCGGACGCGATTCCCACACCAAAGCTTGCCAGCCCGCCGGCTGAGGGGGCGGTCCAGTGACTGAGACCACCAACGACAGCAGCAACCCGATGGTCACGGTGACCGAGACGGGCGCCAGCCGGCGTGGCTTCCTGACGATCTCGGGCGTCGCCGGGCTGGGACTCCTCGCCGCCGCATGCGGCAGCAACTCCACGACGGCCGGGCCCGCCTCGTCGTCGTCGACCAACAGCAGCCGCCCGAGCGGCGATGCCGGCATCGCCAAGACCGCGGCCAGTCTCGAGGTGCTGGCCGTCGGCACGTACAAGGCCGCGCTCGACGCGGCCACCGGCGGCAAGTTGGGGGCCGTGCCTCCCGCCGTGGCCACCTTCGTGCAGACCGCGATGGCCCACCACCAGATGGCCCTCGATTCGTGGAATGGAATCCTGACAAGCGCTGGCGCGCAGAAGGTCAGCACGCCGCCGACCGACCTCAAGGCGACGGTCGATGCTGCCTTCGCCAAGGTCACCGATGTCACCGGAGCCGCCAAGCTGGCCCTGCTCCTCGAGCAGACCGCTGCGGACACGTATCTGGTGTCTCTGCCGCTGATCATGAACAAGGACGCGGTCACGCTCGCGGGTGCCCTCCAGTCCGTCGACCAGGAGCACTCCGCAATCCTCCTCTACGTTCTCGGACAGTACCCCGTGCCCGACGTCTTCCAGAAGGGCGACAAGGCGTACGCCGGCACTGGCAGCTAGGGCTGCCGGACCGGTCGGGCGGCCGCTCGGAGCACGAGTTCATCGACCGCCCTGTCCGCGGGATCCCGGCCTGACTCGGTCAGGTCGGGATCCACCCGCGCCTGCGGATCATCGGTCACGCCCCGTGACGCGGCGCCTCCTCCAGGATGGCTCCTGCACCAGTATGCGGGCCCATCGGGCATAGCCCCTGGATTGCTACGTCGCGAAAGCAGCCTTAACTCGCAGGTTCGTCCGCGGCGAAACCGCACAGCCAAGGGGCAGCATCCGAGTTATGGATGCTGATTCGTATTCGCGCCCCCTCGGAGGAGGAGGGTGGAGCGGGAGACGAGACTCGAACTCGCGACAACCTGCTTGGGAAGCAGGGACTCTACCAACTGAGCTACTCCCGCTCGGCGGCCGCCATTCTACGACGACGCGCGGCGGAGGAGAAGCACGAGGCCCGAACCCGCGTTCGGGCAGACCTCACCTCGGAGCCGATCGGCGGTGGTACCGTGCCCCCGATGGTCACCGCCTTCCTCATGATCGTCTGCGAGCCGCAGAGCATCCACGCGCTGGGGCAGGCCCTGGCCGACACCGAGGGAGTGGAGCAGGTCTACACCACCACGGGGTCGACCGACTTCATCGCCACGGTGCGGGTGACCGACCTCGACGCCCTGGCGACGCTGGTCACCGAGAAGGTGGCGACTCTCCCCGGGATCGTGCGCACCGACACCCACCTCGCGATGCGCTCCTACGGGCGGAACGAGATCCAGGCGGCCTTCGACATCGGGCTTGACTGAGGGCGACCGTGGC
>JAXDLS010000047.1:0-7508 GCA_034666485.1 Chloroflexota bacterium | reverse complement strand
AGATGCACGTCGACGGCTTTCGCTTCGACCTCGCCGCCGCGCTGGCGCGCGAGTTCTACGACGTCGACCGCCTCTCCGCCTTCTTCGACATCATCCACCAGGACCCGGTGCTCTCCCAGGTCAAGCTGATCGCCGAGCCCTGGGACGTCGGCGAGGGCGGCTACCAGGTGGGCAACTTCCCGGTGCGCTGGGCGGAGTGGAACGGAAGATACCGCGACACCGTGCGCGACTACTGGCGGGGACAGGCGGCGGGGGTCAGCGACCTCGCCTACCGGCTCACCGGCTCCAGCGACCTCTACGAGTCCGACGGCCGGCGCCCGTGGGCGAGCGTCAACTTCGTCACCGCCCACGACGGCTTCACCCTCCGCGACCTGGTCTCGTACAACGACAAGCACAACCAGGCCAACGGCGAGGAGAACCGCGACGGCACCGACGACAACCGCTCCTGGAACCACGGCGCCGAGGGCGAGACCGACGACCCGCAGGTGATCGACCTGCGCGACCGGCAGCGGCGCAACATGCTCGCCACCGTGCTGCTCTCGCAGGGCTGCCCGATGCTGCTCGGCGGCGACGAGATCGGGCAGACCCAGGGCGGGAACAACAACGCCTACTGCCAGGACAACGAGATCTCCTGGCTGGACTGGGAGCACGCCGACGAGGACATGCTCGCCTTCGCCAAGCGGGTGATCGCGCTGCGCGCCAACCACGCGGTGCTGCGCCGGCAGCGCTTCTTTCACGGCCAGGTGGGCCGGGGGATCCGCCGCAAGGACATCGCCTGGTTCCGCCGTGACGGCGAGGAGATGGGCGACGAGCACTGGGGCAACGACGAGCGCCAGTCGCTGGGCGCGCTGCTCAACGGCGAGCTCATCCCCGACCGCGGGCCCCGCGGTGAGCGCATCTGCGGCGACACCCTGCTGCTCCTCTTCCACTCCTCGCACGAGGACACCCTCTGGCAGCTGCCCAGTGGCTGGGGCGACGAGTGGGACGTCATCCTCGACACCGCCGCCCCCGGGGAGGCGCCGGCGGCACGTCGCTGCCACGGCGGCGAGGCGCTGCCGGTGGTGTCCCGCTCCCTGGTGGTGCTGCGGCGGGTGCCCGTGCCGGCCGGGGGCTAGGCGCCGCCCCGCACCACGGGAAGCTCGATGAAGGACGCCGCGTCGGGCGAGTGCATCACCTGGTACACGCCACCGGCGAGGCTGGCGAGCTGTGCCGCGGTGGGCTGCAGATGCGGGGTGTCGGAGGTGGAGATCGTGATGCGCAGGCGGTGCCCGGCGCCGAGGGTGACCAGCGTGGGGAACACCTCGACGTCGTAGCGGGCCAGCTGACCCGGGGGCACGAACGCCGACGACGGCGGGGTCGAGGGATGGAAGGGGAGCAGCAGCCCGCCGTCGGCCGTCCACCAGCTCCGCCCGGCATCGAGCGCCCGCAGCGAGCCGAGCAGCGCCCCCTCGGTGAGCGGCACCGAGGTGCCGTCGGGTCCGACGTCCTCGACGTTCACCACCCACTCCGAGTCCTGAGTGGTGCAGGTGGCGAGGATGGAGACGCCGATGGGACCTCCGAGCGTCACCGGCTGTGCGGTGGGCGGGGTCGTGTAGGTGAGGGCCGAGGGCGTGGACTGGAGCATGCGGTCGTCGCCGTCGCACGGCTGCGAGAGCGGACCGGCCAGCCCCAGCAGCGTTGTGGCAGCCCCCTCCGACCACTGGTCGGTCGAGGCGCTGCAGGGGTTCGACGCCCCGCCGAACGCGACCGTGTCGGTGCCCGCGACACCGGGCCGGCCCGGGAGCAGGGTACCGTCGTTGACCGAGACGCCGGAGCCCGACCGGCCGGGTCCGAGGTAGGCACGCACCGGGGTGGTCCGTGGCAGGGGCCAGGTCGTGGTGTCGTGATACCCGTGGGTGCCGAGGTCGTAGAGGTGGAGGGGGGTGCGGGTCTGGTCCATGCCGGTGGGCTGGCCCTTGAGCCAGGTGTCGAACCACTCCAGCTGGAGCTTCTGCAGGTCGGCGCCCTGACCGAAGTTGAGGTGGTACCAGGGCCCCATGAGCAGCTGGTATCGGCCGGTGACCGGCTGCCCGGTGACCATGGGCTGGCCCACCGGGCGGCCCGCGGCGGCGTTCTGGAGGCCCGCGTAGTTGAGCGGCTCGCCCCGCTGGAAGAGGTCGTGCCAGCCGCCCACCAGGTAGGCGGGGATCTGGTTCGCGACCACCGCGCCGAGCACGTCCTGCGGCCGCCGCGCCCCCCAGTAGGGACCGTCGAAGCGCAGGTCCCCGGTGACCTCGATGTTGGCGAGGTAGTTGGCGTGGAAGCCGGCGAGCCCGTTGAGATGGTCGGTCTCGACGGCGGCGACCTCCCGCGGGGTGCCCTGGTCGGCGCCGCCGGAGGTGCCCTCCCGCGGGGGGCTGGCGGTGTTCATCCCGGCGGTGTAGCCGAGGAACATGGTGAAGAACTCGCTGTCGGGAAGCCCTCCCATCACCGCGGCGTCGCGGTAGACGTCGCTGGCCGCGACCATCGGGAAGATCGCCTTCAGCGGCGAGTGGGGTCCGACCGCGGCGGCGGTGAGCAGCTGGTTGATGCCCGTGTAGGAGGCGCCGAAGAGGCCCACCGCACCGCTGGCGTGGGGCAGCCTCGCCGCCCAGTGCACCAGGGTCACGGCGTCCGCGGTCTGCTCGGGGTCGAACATCCCCCACTGTCCGTGCGAGGCGCCCGTGCCGCGCACGTCGACGACCGCCTCGATGAACCCGCGCTGCACGAAGTAGGGCTCGGCGCCGCCGAGCGTCTTTCCGTACGGCGTCTGGGCGAGGAGCACGGGGAAGGGCCCCGGGGCCGGTGCGCCGGTCCGGGGGTCGCTCGGGTGCAGCATGTTGGCCCGGAGGATCACCCCGTCCGGCATCTGCACGGGCACGTTGATGGAGGTGAAGACGCCGTAGATCGGAGCCTCCGGGGTCCAGGGGCGCACCGCCACGGGGGGCTCGGCGCTGGCGGCGAGCACCCCGTCCATGCCGGCCTGCGCATCGACCCGGGTCCGTGCCCCGTCCGGACCCGCGGCGAGATCCAGCCCACCGGCCCGAGGCGGGGCGAGGGCGGCGGCACGGCCCGGCGCGGCGACCGCACGGGGCGCCGGCAGGCCGGGCGTGGCGGAGGTGAGCACGATCGCGCACCCGACCAGCCACAGCAACCACGTGCCGAGCACGCGTGGACCCCTGCGTGGAACCGCCATTCGCGATCAACCCCCGTGAGCGCGGAACGCAGGAGCAGGGTAGAGGATTGACGACATGGTGTGCAGATCCGGGTTCGCCGCAGGCTCAGGGCAGGTCGACGAGCCGGCCGAGCTCGAGCAGGCCGAGACAGATGTGCGATCCGGGGGGAAAGCCGCCGAGACGGATCCCGGTGGCGGACCCGGCGCCGACCTCGTCGAGCCCACCCGGCGAACCGGGGAGCCACAACCCGCCGGTCGCAGAGGCGGGATCCCAGCCGTTCCCCCGATCGGCGGTCACCGTCACCGGCACCGGTGCGTCGACGGAGTAGAGCTCGTGGACGTACAGTCCCGGGCCGCGCACGGTGCCGGGGAGGCGCACCTCGACGGCACCGCGGGCACCGGTCGACCGAAGGCACAGGCCCGCGGCGCCCGCCTCCCGCTCCATGGAGTCGAGGGTGACCGCCGCCGCCTGGCCGGGGTCGCCGAGGTCGACGCTCTGGGCCACCTCGAAGCGCACCGCCACGAGGTGGCCACGGGGATCGACGCGGTGGAGCGGCCCCCCCGTCTCGTTGAATCGCATCCCCTCGTCGAAGAGAGGGAGGATCTCCTCGTACCGGTTGGCGGGCGCGAACAGGGCCGGCACCACCGCATACGGGACGGTGCCGCCGACCACGACCGGCTCGCGTCCCCGGGCGCGCAGCGCGTCCAGATCCGGGAGCAGGCGGTCGAAGTACGCCCTGGTCTCGCGGGGGAAGGTGAAGCTGTCGCCCATGGCGGCGGCCGACACCGCGAACAGCGCCTCGTAGATGGCGAGCGCTCCCGCCAGGCACAGCCCGACAGCCCGTCCCGGCCGGATCGGGAGGCGGGGGAGACGCCACCGGCGCGGGCTCCCGGCGTACCGGGGGTGCAGCGCGAAGCCGGCGGCGAGCAGCAGCAGCAGGGCCCCGCCCTGCTGGTAGTTGAGCTCGTGACCCGCCGCCACCGGACCGATGTGGGTCACTCGCGCCCTGCCCAGCACCACGGTGTTGGCGGCGGCGGCGACGGCGAAGAACGCCCAGGCCCGCCAGGCGCGGGGGTGGCGCGCCAGCGTGCAGGCGACCAGCGCAGCCACCGCGAGAGCGGCGGCCAGCAGCACGGCCCGGCTGGAGCCGAGCTCGTCCAGCGGCCGCCAGACGCCGGCGGCGGCGGGGAGGAAGGTCTCGGCGACCGCCACCCGCAGGTACTCGAGGAAGGCGGACGCCGTCGGCGGCGGCTGCGGCCTGTAGTAGCGGAGGGAGTAGTTGACGAGGCACAGCGCGGTCGGCACCGCGTACGCGACCCAGATCCACCGGCCCCGCCAGAGCGCCCGCCACCAGCCGGCGAGGGAGGCCCGCTCCTCGAGGACGAGCAGGCGCAGGAGCACCAGGTAGCCGGGCGCCATCATCGCCTGCTCCCAGGCGAGCAGGGCGAGGCAGTAGGCGGCGAGGGAGAGCACCAGGTCCCGCCGGCGGCCCGTGGCCAGGTGGCGCACGTAGCCGAGCAGAGTGAGGACCAGCAGCACCTGGCCGGCGAGGATCTGCGCCGACGAGCTCCACCACTGGAGCAGTCGCAGGATGAACAGTGACTGGCCGAAGGCGACGGTGAGGAGCAGAGCCATCCATCCCGTCCCGAAGAGGGTGCGGGCCAGGGCCGCGAATGCGAGGACCGCGGCCGCCAGCAGCCCGAGCATCAGCAGGCGGGCCAGCGGCCAGCTGCTCGAGAACCCGTGGACCGCCAGGTAGGTGAGGGTCCGCATCACCGGCGAGAAGTGGTCGAAGATGCCGAGCCGCAGGTAGGTCAGCGAGAAGGGGCTCTGCCGGGCCTGCTCCAGGTAGATGAAGTCGTCCCAGAAGAAGAATCCCCCCCGCGAATACCAGGCCATGACGACGAGGACCCCGGCGAGGCAGGCCGGCCAGGCCCAGCGGGGAGGAGCGGCGTGCCGTGGACGTCGCCGCGCCGGCCCGCGGCGCGGCTCGAGCGTCGCCGTGCGCGCCGGGGGCGTGGGGATGGCCGGAGCCGCCGGGGCCGGGGGGCCACCCACCGGGACGGACATGGGCGGGAGGATAGGCGACCGCCACGGGCCTCGGTGCACGACCGATAAGCTCCGCGCTCATGGCGGGCAGCAGCTCTGAGTATCGCGTGATCATCGAGGCGGTGCGTCCCACCGTCGAGTGCGGCCGGTTCGCGGCCAAGGCGGCGGCCGGACAGCCGCTCGAGGTCAGCGCCGACATCTTCGCGGACGGCCACGACCAGCTGATGGCGGTGGTGCTCCACGGGCCCCCACCCCGGGGGCGGGCGGCGGCGAAGCGCCGGGAGGTGGCCCTGGAGCCGGTGGGCAACGACCACTGGCGAGGCCTGATCGTCCCCGAGCAGGTGGGCCCCTGGGAGTTCGAGGTGCTGGGCCTCGCCGACGACTTCGGCACCTGGACCCGCGATCTGCGGGTGCGGATCGAGGCCGGGCAGGACGTCGCCGTCGAGCTCGAGGACGGCGCCCAGATCGTGGACGGCCGGCTGGGGCTGGGAGGTGTGCGCGCCGCCGACCGCACCGCGCTGCGGCGGCTCGCCGCGGCGCTGCGGGCGGACAGCCCGGTGAGGGCGCGGCTGGCGGCGGCGAGCGCCCCCGAGGCGCTGGAGCTGATGCGCCGCACCGCCGACCGCTCCACGGCGAGCGTGGCCGGGCCCTTCCCGCTGTCCGTCGACCGCCTGCTGGGCGCCTTCTCGGCCTGGTACGAGATGTTCCCCCGCTCCGAGGGGGCGGTGCCGCCCCGCGGCGGCACCTTCGGGACCGCCGCGCAGCGGCTTCCGGCCATCGCCGAGATGGGTTTCGACATCGTCTACCTGCCCCCCATCCATCCCATCGGCACCACCTTCCGCAAGGGCCCGAACAACCGGCTCGAGGCCGACCCCGACGACGTGGGCAGCCCCTGGGCGATCGGCTCCGCCGAGGGCGGCCACACCGCGGTGCACCCCGACCTTGGGACCGTCGGCGACTTCGACGCCTTCGTGGAGCGGGCGCGCGGCTGCGGGCTCGAGGTGGCCCTCGACTTCGCGGTGCAGTGCAGCCCCGACCACCCCTGGGTGCGCGAGCACCCGCAGTGGTTCCGGCACCGCTCCGACGGCACCATCCGCTACGCCGAGAACCCGCCGAAGCGCTACCAGGACATCTACCCGGTCAACTTCGACACCGACGACCGCGACGCCCTCTTCGCCGCGCTCCGTGACGCGATGCTCTTCTGGATGGACCACGGGATCACCGTGTTCCGGGTCGACAACCCCCACACCAAGCACCTCCCCTTCTGGGAGTGGGTCATCCCGGAGCTGAGGAGGCGCGACCCCGGGGTGATCCTGCTCAGCGAGGCCTTCACCCGTCCCCGGGTGATGGAGCGGCTGGCCAAGGTGGGCTTCACCCAGTCGTACACCTACTTCACCTGGCGGAACACGAAGGTGGAGCTGACCGAGTACCTCACCGAGCTGTCGCAGACCGAGAAGGTGGACTGGTTCCGGCCGAACTTCTGGACCAACACCCCCGACATCCTCCACGAGGTGCTGCAGCTCGGCGGGCCGCCCGCCTTCCGGCTGCGGCTGATCCTGGCGGCGCTGGGCAGCCCCAACTGGGGGATGTACGCCGGCTACGAGCTCTTCGAGGGGGTGCCGGTGCGCAGCGGCAGCGAGGAGTACATCGACGCCGAGAAGTACCAGCTGCGCCCCCGTGACTGGGGGCGGGCGGACTCGCTGGCGCCGCTGATCACCCGGGTCAACCGCATCCGCCGGCGCCACTGCGACGCCACCTCGCTGCTGCGCACCCTCCGTGTCCACCACATCGGCAACGACTCCATGCTCTGCTTCTCGCGGAGCGACGACGCCCGCTCCGACGTGCTCCTGGTGATCGTCAACCTCGACCCTGTCAACGCGCGCGAGGCGGTGACCTGGCTCGACCTCGACGCCCTCGGGATGCCGGAGGACGCGCCCTTCGAGGCCCACGACGAGCTCACCGACACCGTGTACATCTGGAACGGCCCCGCCAACTACGTGCGCCTCGACCCGAGTGTCGGCCAGGCCGCCCATGTGCTGCATCTGAGGCGGCGGTGATGCTGAGTCGGGGGAGCGCTTCGGCGGGTGCCCGGTGTTCTCTGGGGCGGTTTGTACCGGGGGGGAGTTCCTCCCCCCCGCTCAGGGCAAAGACATCGCACGACCGTCAGCGTGCCGGCCGGGGCGTCCGTTGGGCGATGCCGTGCCCTACCCCCCCTCCGCCGGCACTCGCCGGCGACGCGCGCTTCGCGCGCTTCTCGTCTCCGAG
>JAXDLS010000046.1:0-2712 GCA_034666485.1 Chloroflexota bacterium | reverse complement strand
TCACCCCCGCGGTCCAGACCACCGTGGCCGCCTCGATGCGGCGGCCGTCGCGGAGTGACACCCCTCGCTCGTCCACCCCCGCCACCTGGGCGCCGAAGACCAGGGTCACCCGCTTGCGCTCGAGGGTGCGGATGGCGGCACGCTGCAGCGACGGGGCGAAGGCGGTGAGCAGGGTGTCGCCGGCCTCGACGACGCAGATCCGCACCTCGTCGAGGTCGAGGTGGGGGAAGTCCTTGCGGAGCACCAGGTGGACGAGCTCGCTCACCGCCCCGGCGAGCTCGACGCCGGTGGCGCCGCCGCCCACCAGCACCACGGTGTGCAGCCGCCGCCGCACCTCCGGGTCGTCGCTCCACGCCGCCCGCTCGAAGCAGGCGAGCAGGTGGTTGCGCACCGCCAGCGCCTCGCCCAGCGACTTGAGGCCGTGGGTGTGCTCCTCCACCGAGGCGAGGCCGAAGAAGTTGTTCACCGCCCCCGCGGAGACCACCAGGTGGTCGTAGGCGAGCTCGCCCCCGGTGGTGGCGAGACGGCGGCGCTCCAGGTCGATGCCGGTGACCCGTGCCAGGCGGAAGTCGACGTTGCGGTGACGGCGGATCGCGGCGCGCACCGGGTAGGCGATCTCCGAGGGGTCGAGCAGCGCGGTCGCCACCTGGTAGAGGAGGGGCTGGAAGAGGTGGTAGTTGTGCTGGTCGACCAGCACCGCGTCGACCGGCACCCCGCGCAGCGCCCGGGCCGCGGCGAGCCCGCCGAAGCCGGCGCCGACGATCACCACCCGGGGGCGATCCTCTCCCATGCGCGACACCCTACCCGAGCCGCGGATCCGGGGTCAGGCAGGGGCGTAGATCCAGTCGGCGATGCGCCGGCGGTGGAGGTCGGCGTCGCCGTGCTGCAGCTCCAGCGCCTTGCCGCGCTTCAGCCAGAGGTGGAGGTCGTGCTCCCAGGTGAAGCCGATGCCGCCGTGGAGCTGCAGCGCCTCGGCGTTGGCGCGCCGCTCGGCGTCGCTCGCATACGCCTTGGCGACGCTCGCCGCGATGCTCGCGTCCGGAGCGTCGCTGGCCAGCGCCCAGGCCGCGTAGTAGACCGCGGCGCGCGCCGACTCGACGAGCATCAGGGTTTCGGCCAGCTTGTGCTGCACCGCCTGGAAGGAGCCCACCTTGCGGCCGAACTGCTCGCGCTGCTTCACGTAGCCGACGGTCATGTCGAGCAGGGCGCCGGCGACCCCGACCAGCTCGGCGGCGGTGGCGGCGGCGGCGTGGTCGAAGGCCCAGCGCGCGTCCGCCGGCGAGGTGGAGAGCACGGTGTCGTCGCCGAGCTCGGCGGTCACCGCGAAGAGGCGGCGGGCGCCGTCCACCGAGCGCAGCGGCTGCAGGGTGAGCCGGTCCTGGGTGACCGCGTGGAGGGCGCCCTCGCGCTCCAGGATGACCAGGTCGGCGGTGGCGTCGGCGACATAGGGCGAGCCGGCCAGCCCCACGGTGACGCCGGCCTCTCCGCTCGCGAGCCGCGGCAGCCAGCGGCTCCGGAGCTCGTCGGAGCCGGCCCGCGCCAGCAGCGGCGCGCCCACCGCGGTGGTCTCCAGCAGCGGCTCGGGGAGCAGCGCCCGCCCCGCCTCCTCGAGGATGAGCACCAGGTCGACCTCGTCCATGCCGGCGCCGCCGTGCTCCTCGGGGATGGTCAGGCCGACCACGCCGAGCTCGGCGAGCCTCCGCCAGCGCTCCGGCGAGCGTCCCGTCGGCGAGGCCCAGGCGGCGCGCACCGCCGCGGGGGCGCACTCGCGGCGGAACAGGTCGCGCACCGTGTCGCGGAGCATGTACTGCTCGGGGGAGAAGTCGAAGTCCATGCCCGGCACCTACTCGCGGGGAAGGCCCAGCACGCGCTGGGCGATGATGTTCTTCTGCACCTCGGAGGTGCCGGCGAAGATGGTGCCGGCGCGGGCGTAGAGGTAGTCGCGGTACCAGCCGCCGTCGTGCTCCGCCTCGGCCGAGCCGGCGCCGAGCTCGGCACGCGGGCCGAGGATGTCGAGCGCCAGCTCGTCGAGGCGCACCTTCATCTCCGACCAGTACAGCTTGTTCAGCGAGGCCTCCGGACCGGGCGCCTCGCCCCGCGCCAGCCGGGTGAGCGCGCGCTGCACGGTGAGCTCGTAGACGCGGGTCTCGATGTAGGCCTGGGCGACCCGGCGGCGCACGTCGGGGTCGTCGGCGGCGACGCCGTCGCCCCGCGGCTCCCGGCGGGAGAGCTCGACCACGTCGCGGAGGATGCGGTTGAAGAGGGCGGGCCCGTAGAGGCCGCCGCCGCGCTCGAAGCCGAGCAGGTCCATGGCCACCGACCAGCCGTCGTCGACCCGCCCCACCACGTTGGCCGCGGGCACGCGCACGTCGGTGAAGAACACCTCGGCGAAGCGCGCGCTGCCGTCGATCTGCACCAGCGGTCGCACCTCGACGCCGGGGCTGTGCATGTCGATGAGCAGGAAGGTGATGCCGCGGTGCTTCGGCGCCGCCGGGTCGGTGCGCACGAGGGTGAAGATCCAGTCGCCGAAGCGGCCCAGCGAGGTCCAGATCTTCTGGCCGTCGACCACGAACTCGTCGCCCTCGCGCACCGCCCGGGTGCGCAGCGAGGCGAGGTCGCTGCCGGCGTCGGGCTCGCTGTAGCCCTGGCACCAGATCTCCTCGCAGGCGAGGATGCGGGGCAGGTGGCGGGCCCTCTGCTCCTCGGTGCCGT
>JAXDLS010000045.1:0-5786 GCA_034666485.1 Chloroflexota bacterium | reverse complement strand
CAGACCTTCGAGCACCAGGTGTTGCCGATGCGCCGGTCGCGCGAGCCCACGCACTGGATGAAGCAGAGGTGCTCGGGCGCCCTCCCCGTCGAGGGCACGATGACGCGGTGCTCCTTGAGCTGGGCCTCGAGGTCCTGCAGGGTGAGCACGTCCTCGTACTCGTAGTAGCCGTACATCTGGGTCTCGCGCCCGGGGTCGAAGTGGTCGAAGCCGGTGGCCAGGATCACCGCCGCCGCCTCGACGGTGTCGGTGGCCTCGCCGCTGGTGAGGGTGAGGCGGAAGGCGCCCGCCTCGCCCTCGCGCGCGGTCACCCGCGTCGAGGTGCGCACCGTGCACCCGGGCAGCGCCTCCACCGCGGCGACCATCTCCGCCATCGCCTCGTCGGCGGGCCGGAAGTCCGGGGTCAGAGCCGCGTAGTTGGCGCTGATCGGGGTGCCGCCGAGGCGCTCGCGGGCCTCGACCAGGATCACCGGGGCGCCGAGCTCGCCGGCGGCGCGCGCCGCGGTGAGCCCGGCCGGGCCCCCGCCGATGACGACGACGGTGTCACGTGGCATTGGCGTCGTCCCAGGTGAGGAACTGGGCCTGCCCGCTGCGCAGCCGCTCGAGGTCGGTCTCGAACTCCGACCACGCCCTCTCCCAGTCGATGCCCATCTTCTCGAGCAGCGGCCGGTAGTCGGTGCTGTGCCAGTGCAGCTGGCACACCCGGTAGGGGTGGGCGCCCATCGCCAGCGCGGCGAACTGCGCCTCCGACATCACCGGGATGCCCACCTTGCGCCCGTGCGCCTTGGCGGCGAACTGGCTCTTGTCGAGGGTGGTCACGCAGCCGGTGTCGTGGGTGATGGTGACGTCGGGGTTCGCCTCCTCCTTCATCCGCTCGATCTTGCGCAGGGTGGCGAAGGAGCGGGTGAAGTCGCGCTGCACCAGCACGTGGCGGAAGCCGAAGCCGCAGCAGTCGAACCAGGTCGAGTAGTCGGCGACCTTGGCGCCGAGCGCCTCCAGCAGCGAGGTCATGATCGCGGTGCGCTGGCCGCCGTAGATCTCCTCGTCGTAGATGGCGTCCTCGGCCACGAGCTTGTAGTAGTGGCACGCAGGGTGGACGACGCACGTGATGCTCGACAGGTCGTGCACCATCCGCTTGGCGATCTCGTGGCGCATCACGTGGATCCACTCGCTGTAGTGGATCATCTCCTCGGGCATCACCAGCGGCTTCCCCATCCTGGCGAGGATGCCGCGCACCTGCGCGCGCAGGTCGGGATGCCGCACCAGCTCCTCGCGCACCTCCTTGTAGTGCCCGTAGCTGGTGCCGCAGTGGATCACCGGGTAGAAGCCGGTCTCATAGGCCGCCGCGAAGTTGCGCATCGCCACCGCCGCCTGCGCGGGCGCGTTGGAGGTCGCCGACGCGTAGTAGTTCCAGGCGGTGCACGAGGTCTGGTCGCGGGGATCGTTGTAGTCGGTGCCCAGCTCGCGGTTGAGCCAGAAGATCGCCGTCGAGTACCCGGGGATGTGGCCGCACTGCCCGCAGCTCTTGTGGTGCCAGGTGTGGCGCAGCGGGATCCTCTTGGTGCGGCCGTACCTGGTGGTCACCTCGGCGTGGTCCTCGGGCACCCGCTGGACGATCCACTCGCCCTGGGCCTCGAGCTTGAGGATCTCCTCGCGGATGTCCTCGATGGGGGCGAGGTCGGGGTTTCGGGTGAAGCTGCGGGCGTGCACGACCTCGAGCGGGATGGTGCCCGCGGTCAGTGCGGAGGGAGCGCTGGGACCGCCTCGGGTCGGGTCAGGGGACGACAATGTCGTGGTCCTCCAGCAGCTCTTCCATCACGTCGTTGAGGATCATGTGGAGGCCCTCGTCGACCGCCTTGATCATGTCCAGGACCCCGGTCATGTGCCAGATCAGGTAGAGCTCGACGAGCGTCCTGTCGTCGATCTCCCAGGCGGTGGTGGTGGTGTGCAGCGTCTCCGGGGGCAGCGCGCGACGCCACAGGTCGAGATTCCTGGAGACCTCCTGCACGTCCGGCCCCCAGTCGGGGAAGGCCTCGGGCTGGAGCATGTCGGGGGACACCTGGGTGCCCGTGGACATGATCTTGTAGACCACCCGCTCGCCGCCCTCCAGCGCCTGCTTGGCGGAGCGCAGGCCGCTGGTGACGGCGACCTCGCGCATGATGGTGATCAGGCCGCCCGGCGAGTTGCCCCGGGGGCAGCGGTCGCAGCTGAAGCACTGCGAGCAGTTCCAGACGTCGACGTTGACGTGCTCCCAGAACGTGTCCAGGTCCTCGCGGCAGACCGCCTGGGTGATCTTTCGCGGGCTGAAGTCGTAGAACCGCGCCGAGGGGCAGGCGGCCACGCAGATGCCGCACTCGTAGCAGCCGTGGACGTAGTCGGTGAAGCGGGTGTCGGCCACGACCCGGGCGAAGATCTCGGCCTTGAGCTCCGGCGTCGCCTCCGGCGCGACCGGGATCGTCATCAGAAGCAGACCACCGCCGACGCCTTCGCCGCCATGCTGTTGAACGCCGCACCGCCGATCATCCTCACCCCGTCGATCAGCTCCTCGTGGTCGAGGTCGTTGAGGTCGAGGCTGGGCTGGCAGCAGAGCAGTTCGACGCCGAGGTCCTGTGCCTGGGCGATGAAGTGGCTGAGTGGCGCGCCGCCACCGTTCTTCCCGTCCTTCTTGACGTAGAGGTTCTCGGCGACGCCCTTCTTCAGCAGGGTGGGGCCGTTGATGGTGAAGTAGATCTTTACGTCCCACTCCATCGCCGCCGCAGTGGCGGCGAGGAAGAAGGGGGTGGCGGCACGCTGCGGGGTGTCCACCCCGCTCGACTGGATGTAGACGACGCTCTTGACGTCGTCGTCGTCCTCGGTCATGGGCGTCAGCCCTCCCGGCGGATCCAGAACCGGTAGACCCTCCCGTCCCTCTCCATGCGGAGGAGCTCGTTGCCGGTCTCGTCACACCAGGCGTGCATGTCGGGGTCGCTGCCGGGATCGTCGGCGAGCATGAGCAGGGTCTGCCCGGACTCCATCCTCCGCACCGCCTTCGACACCTCGATGACGGGGATGGGGCACAGCTTGCCCAGGCAGTCGAGCGTGACGTCGGCCGTCTCGGAAACCACAGAGAATGTCCTCCTCGCTGGTCGCAGTATTCGCCGCCGGTGCGAGCGGTGTCGTCCCCCGGCCCGGGTGAATTTTCCCCCGGAGGCGGGGGACCCCGGGGCTGGTCCTCTCTGCGCTGACGCGCAGAACGGAGGGGGCCTCCCCCAGGCCATCAGCTCCTTCGTCGCTGACAGCCTTCCCCCTGTCAGCGATGGGCGAAGACGACCAGGAAGCAGACCAGGAAGACGAGCAGCACCACCGCGATGACGGTGACCTCGAGCAGGCCGCGGCGCCGCCAGGTGGCGAGCCGGCTGTCGAGGGCGGCGGGAACGGCCTCGCCGCAGAGCGGGCAGGCGGGCAGGCCGGCCCGCACCGGGGTGGCGCAGCGCGGGCAGGCGCTCGGGGGACGGCGCTGCGGCAGCCGCAGGCCGCGCAGCAGGGCGAGGATCGGAGCCACCGGCCCCGCCCCGCGGGCGGACATCAGAGCAGCCCGCTGAGCCGCCGGCGGTGAATCGCCAGCCCCCAGAGGCAGAGGGCGGCGAGCACCGCGCAGCCCCAGGCGCCGTAGCCGAACACCAGCCAGTCGCGGTAGGGCACCCCGGCGAGCACCAGCGCCGGCGCCGGCACCGCCGCCCGGCCCGGCACCAGGCCGGCGGGCGCGCGGGTCGGTCCGAAGCCGGTGGTGCCGCCGCGCACGCCGCCGCCGAAGTCGAGCGGCTGGCCGATGGTCAGGCCGCCCCCGAGGCCGTCGGCACCGAGGGTGCCGGTGCCGGGGATGAGGCCGGTGCCGGGGATGAGGCCGAGGTCGGGGACCGGCGGCTGGGCGGCGAGGCTCTGGACGGCGTGGCCGAGATGGACGCTGAAGCCGTTGCCGGCGAAGGAGTTGGTGGAGGCGAACTGGCAGGACGAGGTCGGCCCCGGAGGAGGCGGCAGCGGCTGGGGCGGTGCCGGCAGCGCCGGCGGCGCGGGCAGGTTGCTCCCCGGGTAGCAGGCCTGGGGGATGGGGAGGCCGGCCGCCTGCAGGTAGTCGAGCGGGTTCTGCAGCTGGGCGAAGTCGAGCCCCGGCCCGGTGAGCTCCTGGGCGACCGGGTTGAGCCCGAATCCCCTGGCCGGGTCGGTGATCACGCTGGAGGTCACCACCGAGCAGCTGAGCCGGAAGCCGAAGGCGCCGAGGCTGAACTGCTGCCCGCCGGGGACCATGCTCGGCGATGCGGTGTTGATCTGGGAGGCCACCTGGTTGCAGTTGGAGCTGTCGACGTTGCCGTAGTCCTTGCCGAGGACGACGAGGTGGAGGAGGCGGGTCTCCTCGGCCCGCGCCGGCGGCTTCGCCTGGCCCAGCGTGGCGGCCGCGAGGTCGAGCACCAGCCCGTCGGCGTGGACCATGCCGCCGAGAGCGTCGATGCTCCCGAACACCACCTGGTTGTGGGCGCGGGGGATGCCGTCGGAGCCGGAGTGGAACTCGGACAGGGTGGTGACCCCGGAGGTGCCGAGGATCGCCGAGGAGGCGATCGCCCGGTCCACGCCCGCGGTGGGACGGTGGAGGTAGGCGAGCAGCGCCCGCGCCTGCCCCAGCCGCGCCAGGTAGCCCGGCCGCGCCTGGGCCGGGGGGGAGACGTCGAAGGCGCCGAGGTGCGCCTGGGCGTTGGCGTCGGGGGTGGCGTCGGCATGGGCGACGCCGTCACCGAGGCTGAGCTGCTTCGGCGGCGCCTGGGGGCAGGCCGGCGGGGCCAGCACCACCGTCTTCGGCTGCGCCGCCCCGGGCTCGCAGGGGAAGGAGGTGCGGGCGTCGCGGGATTTCTGGCTGTCCGAGGTGGCCCGGGCGAAGAAGGCGTCGACGGGGAGCTTCTGGATCTGCTCGCAGTAGGGCGAGAAGGTGCTGATCAGGCAGGCCGCGGTGGGGTAGCTGTCGAGGAACAGCCCGAGCTCGGCCGGAGTGGCCAGCGCCGTCGCCGAGGGGTTGCTGTCGGCCGCGGTCGCGGCATAGGGGAAGGACTCGACGAAGGCCTGGTCGAAGGTGGGGTGATACTGGCCGGGGACGAGGTGGAACTCGAGGCCGGCGCTGCTGCCGGTGTAGGAGATGACGCTCGGCGGGGCCGCCACCGGGGCGGGCCGGAGGTCGGGCTGGTACTCGGCGAGCGCCCCGGTGGGCGCGAGCACGGTGGCGGCGGCGAGGGCGAGCCCGGCCAGGCCGACCCCGCCGGACAGTGCGGTCAGTCCCCTGCGACGCATCTCACCTCTCCCATGGGTCGGTGGGCTCCGGGCGCTGACGCCCCGACTCCCGGATCATCCGCCGGATCCACTCGTCGACGTCGACGCCGGCGGCGCGTGCCTGCTCCTCGATGCGCCGCTTCTCCGGCGCCTCCAGGTGGAGCAGCACCTCGGCCACCGCCGGCCACTGCCTGCCATCGCCCGCTCCTCGTCGACGTCCGCCCGCCGCGGGAGCCGCACCGACGCGCGCCGGCTCCGGCGCTCGCGCCAGCAGCTCCCGTCCCAAGTATGCGGTCTCCAGCAGCTCGGGCCGGAGGCGCAGCTCGCCGGCGGTGCCGGTGAATGCGACCCGTCCCTTCTCCAGGATCAGGGCACGGCCGGCGGCGGCGAGGGCGAGGTCGGTGTACTGCTCGACGAGGACCACCGCGATCCCGCCGGTGGCGATCTGAGCGAGGATCTCGTAGATCCGGCGGGTGACCAGCGGCGCCAGCCCC
>JAXDLS010000044.1:0-6510 GCA_034666485.1 Chloroflexota bacterium | reverse complement strand
CGCATCTCATCGACCACGTCCTGCGCGGCGTGCTCGTGGCAGTTGGGGCAGTCGAGCCAGCCTCCGCCGCGGACGCGGTCGATGGAGCGGAGACCGGCGACGAACACGGCGCCGGATTGTAGGCTCTGGGCTGTCTGCGCCGGCGCCTCAGCCGCGGATCAGAGGCAGGGGATCGACCGGCGTCTGGCCGTGGCGCACCTCGAAGTGGAGGTGGGGGCCGGTGCTGTTGCCGGTGGAGCCGCTGAGGCCGATGCCCTGTCCGGTGGTCACCCTCTGGCCGGCGGTGACGGCGAGCTGGGAGAGGTGGCCGTAGAGGGTGAAGAGGTTGCCGCCGTGATAGATCAGGACGTAGGTGCCGTATCCCACCGGCCGGCCGTCGGGCCCGGTGTTGGTGGTGGCCAGCACCACCGTGCCGGCGCTGGCGGCGCGCACCGCGGTGCCGGTGACGATGCCGAGGTCGAGGCCGGTGTGGAAGTGCGGGTAGTAGACGCCCTGGAAGGTGAAGGGGAACTCCAGGGAGAAGTCGGTGGGACCGAAGACCTGGGTGATCGGCCCGGTCGCCGGCGGGTAGAGGTGGCCGGGGGCCACCTGCACGGTGCCGCCGGAGGCGATGGCGGCGGCCTCCGCGGTGCGCTCCGCCCGGGTGACGGCGATCTCCTGGGCGAGCTCGGCGGCGGTGTTGGGATCGCCGGGGACGAGGTCGGCGACGACCACCGCCAGGCCGCCGCCGGTGTGGTACACGAGCCGGAGGTCGGGGGCATCGGGGCCGAGGTCGGCGCCCGGGGTGGTGGGACGGACCGAGCTCACCCGGTACTGGAAGCCGCCGTACGAGGTGTCGACACGGATGCTGTCGCCCGCCACCGGGGTGGGGACCAGCAGCGAGTCGCCACCGACCAGGAGCATCGAGCGGGGCTCTCCGGGGTAGCCGGTGCGGGCGTCGTGCCCGACCTCGTCGGCGTTCTGGCCGAGGCCCTCGATCAGGTTCACCGCCTCCGGGACCCGGGGCAGTCGCACCTGGGCGAGCACCGAGCCGTCGGCCAGCCGGGGGCGCAGGCTCAGGATGTGGGCGCTGGCGTCCCCCGCCGCGGTGAGCTGCTGGGCCGCGGCCGGCGGCGTCGCCGGGGCATGGCCTGCGGCGCGGCTCCCCTGGGGGGCGGCTCCGGCGGTGGTGACGGCGAGGATCCCGGCGACGGCTGCGCCCGTGGCTCCGAGGGCCATGAGGAGCCGGCCCGCGCGAGGACGGCGGAGGCGGGAAGCTGGGGGCATGCCACCAGGTAGGACGGCGGAACCCTCCAACCCTTGCGGTCCGTGGGGAGCGTATGGCGGAGTTGACCGATCGGGCGGCGCCTACACTACACTGCGGCGGCCGCATCCGCGAGCGCGAGGGGGTTGACGGCGGGTGGCAGGAGCGGGTGGCAGGAGGATGTGTGCGATGGCCGCTGTCGCCCGTGCCTGAGGTGGTGCTCGCCTCCGGCGACGAGGCCAGCGGGCTGGCCACCATGCTCGGCACCCTGCTCGCCCAGAACGTCGAGCGCCATCCCGAGAAGTACCGCGACTTCCGCAGCGTCAACGCCGCGGTGGTGTTCGACATCACCGACCTCGGCTCGGCGGTGACGCTGAGCTTCGACGGCGAGACCTGCACCGTCCTCGAGGGCGAGGTGGGCAGGCCGCGGCTGCGGCTGCGCACCGACTCGGCGACGCTGATGGGCCTGAGCCAGGTGCGCATCGGCGCCCTGGGACTCCCCAACTACGTGGACTCCGCCGGCCGCGCGGTGCTGCAGGCCATGGCGACGGGGAGGCTGCGCATCCGGGGCATCCGCCACCTGACCACGCTCAACCGGGTCACCCGGCTGTTCTCGGTGGTCTAGACGCCGTCCAGTGGGAGACCCGGCCGTGTCCGACGAGAGGCTGCTGGTGCTCGGGGCGGGCACCATGGGGTCGCAGATCGCCCAGCAGGCGGCGCTCCGCGGGATCGAGGTCGACCTCGTCGACATCTCCGCCGACCAGCTCGGCCGCGCCGTCGACCAGAACCGGAGGCTGCTCGAGAGCCGGGTCGCCCGGGGCAGGCTGGAGGCCGCCGACGCCGAGGCGGCGCTGGCGCGCGTCACCGCAACCGGCGACCTCCCCACCGCCGCGGCGCGGTGCGACTGGGCGATCGAGGCGGTGCTCGAGCAGGTCGAGCCCAAGCGCCAGGCCTTCGCCGAGCTCGACCGCCACCTTCCCCCCCACGCCGGCATCGCCACCAACTCCAGCAACATCGTGAGCTCGCGGCTGGCGGATGCGACCGGCCGTCCCGAGCTCTGCTGCAACATGCACTTCTTCCACCCCGTGCTGGTGATGGACGTGTGCGAGGTGGTGCGCGGACCGCACACCGCGGAGGACACCGGCCGCCGCGCCGTGGAATGGAGCCGGCGCATGGGCCGGGCCCCGGTGCTCATCGAGAAGGAGATCGACGGCTTCGTGGTCAACCGCATCCTCGGCGCCGCGTCACGCGAGGCGTTCACCCTCCTCGCCGGTGGCGTCGCCACCCCCGCCGACATCGACGCCGCGGCGCGACTGGGGCTGAACTGGCGGATGGGCCCGTTCCAGCTCGCCGACTTCAGCGGGCTCGACACCGTCCACGACGTCCGCCGCGATCGCTACGAGAGCTCCGGCGCCCCCGGTGACCTGGCCACCGTCGACGTGCTCGCCCAGCTCATCGCCGAGGGCCGCCGCGGCCGCAAGAGCGGCCGGGGCTTCTACGACTACTCGACCGACCCGCCCACGCCACTGCCGGTGCCCGGCATCGACTGACGCCCCGTCCGGCGCAGATCGGCGAAGGCGGCGTCGGTGAGGGGCAGCCCGGAGGGCCGGCCGCAGGTGGGGACGAAGCCGCGGGTCCGCTGCTCGGTGCGCAGGTGATCGCAGGCCTCGGCGGGGAGCAGCTCGTGGCTGGCCGGCCAGAGGGGCGCCGTCGACAGCGGCCGGGGCACGTAGCCGGGGCACATGGTGGCGTCGATCCGCGACCGGCTGAAGGGGCAGAGCGGGAGCATGCCGGCGCTCATTCCGGCCTCCGTCCCCAGGCGGCGACGGTCATCGGCATGAGCACGGTGACCCGCGGGTCGCCCAAGGGTGCGAGCGCATCCTCGAACTCGGCCTCGGTGACCAGCCCGCCCTCGAGCAGCGGCCGGCGGAGCTTCTCCAGGGTGAGGCGCAGGAAGCCGGCGGCGGGTGGGGTTCCGCCGCGGGCCACCGGACAGCGGCCCTCGGCCTCCACCCCGGTGAGGCCGACCGCCGAGAGCTCGTCCGGGAGGCGTCGCCCGTACTCGGCGTCGCCGGGGCTGCTGGCCTGAAGGTGGCGCATGCCGGCGGTGAGCACCCGGCGCAGCGCTGGCGGCTCGCAGCCGTGGAAGGCGGTGACGAAGTCGGGCTCCTCGACCAGCAGCACTCCGCCGGGACGCAGCGCCGCAGCCATCCGGCGCAGCCCCCTCCGCTTGTCCGGCAGCCAGTGGACCAGCCAGCGCGCGTACACGAGGTCGAAGCCGCCGGTGGGCAGGTCGGCGGCGGCGATGTCGTGGCGGAGGATCTCCAGGCCCGGCGGCTGATCGTCCCAGGCCTCGAGGAAGCCGGTGTGGGCGTCGGCGGCGACGATGCTGCCGCCGGGGGCGACCCGCCCCGCGAGCCAGCGCGCCACCGTGCCACCGCCGGCACCCACCTCGAGACAGCGGCTGCCGGGCGCGGTGCCGAGGCGGGTGAGGTGGCCGCGGGTGCCGGCGTCGAGCGCAGCCTCGAGGCCGGCGAGACGGGTGCGCTCGAGCGTCCAGGCCTGGTCGAACAGGTACCCCTGGGCGGTCATGTCCCGGTGAAGTGTTGCCCGCCGGTACCGCCGCCGGAAACCCCCCGTCCGGTGGTCAGCGGCTGGCGGAGGAGGCCGGGGCCACCGCCGCGGCGGGGCGGGAGGTGCGCAGGCTCACCCCGCAGGCCCGGGCGGCGATCACCCCGACGGCGATCAGCACCAGGGGCATGACCCGGCCCGGCGCCGTGAGGGGGTGCCGGCCGATGTCGAGGACGAGATAGGCGGCGAGGTTCAGCATGACCCAGCCGCAGGCGACGGCCGCCAGCCGCCGGTCCCGGATGCGCACGGGAGTCGCGGCCCAGGCCACCGCCCACGCCAGCGCCGGCGCCAGCAGCGAGAGGTCGTGGGTCAGCAGGTGCGGGGCGGCCACCAGGGAGAGGGCGACAGCCCCCGCGAGCGACGCCTCGAGCAGGTCGGGACGGCGCCGGGCGCGGCCGCCGAGCAGCCAGCAGGCACCCACCGCGAGCACCGAGCACACCGCGGCCAGCGCCTGGGCGGTGGCGCCGTCCCGCAGCCAGGAGCCGAAGAGCCCGGTGAAGCCGAGCAGGCTGGGGAGCGGCGAGTGGGTCGCGGAGCCGCCCAGCGACCCGACCCACGCGAGGCAGGCCGCGGGGCCCGCGAGCAGCAGCGAGGCGGCGATCACCGCGGCGGCTCCGGCCACGGCCCCGGCGAGGATGCGCCGGTCGCGCCACGCCAGCATCCAGACGGCGAGGCCCAGCGCGAGGTGGGGCTTGGCCAGGAGCGCACCGCCGATCAGCCAGGCGCCGGCGCGGGCGCGGTGGCCCCGCCGCCAGGCGGCGTAGGCGAGTGCCAGGCTGAGGGCGGAGACCCCGTCCCACTGCCCCTGGAGCAGGAGCACCCAGCCGCCGACCCCGGCGAGGCCGCCCAGGAGGGCGGCGGCCCGCAGGCCGGCGGGCGCTCGGGACGGCCAGGGCGCATGGCGCACCGCCACGGCGACGGCGGCGACCAGCATCGCGTACTGGAGGAGCGACGCCAGCCGGTAGGCGGTGGGGAGGTCGAGGAGGGTGAGCGGCGCCACCAGCACCGCGGTGAGCGGGGGAGTGATGAAGGGGAGGTCGATGACGGTGACGTGGTCACCGGGAGGGATCAGGGCGAAGTGGCGCGCGATCTCCAGTTGCTGGTCGTAGAGGTTCCCACCCTGGAGCCACACCGTCGACGCGACATAGCTCGCGGAGAAGTCGCTGCCCATCTGGTCGAGATGGCCGAGCCCCGCCCAGAACGACAGCTGATAGGCGAGCACCGCCACCGCCAGCCCGCAGACGAGCAGCAGCCGCCGGCTCGGGTGGGGGAGGGAGGTGCGCATCCGCTGGCACGCTACACCGGGTGGGTGGCCCCGCCCGTGGCCGCGACCCGGTCTCGACCGGAGCGTCACCCCACGGCCGTCGCCGTACGATGACACCATGTGACCACAAGGGGGAGGCAGGCCGTGCAGTCGCACCATCTCATCGGCTGGCTGGTCATCGGGCTGATCGCGGGCGCGCTCGCCGGGCGCCTGGTCGAGGGCCACGGGTTCGGCTGTCTCGCCAACCTGGTGGTGGGCGTCGCCGGGGCGGTGATCGGCGGCGCGATCATCGACCAGCTGGAGCCCAACGCCCAGTACGGCCTCCTCGGCTCGACCGTCGTCGCCTTCATCGGCGCCTGCCTGCTGCTCGCGGTCCTGAGGCTGCTGAGCGGGGGCAGGCCGCTCAGAGGCGGCCGCTCCGGGCCCTCCATCCGCTGAGGCGGCCGGCGGCGACGGCCTCCCTATACTCGTCACTCGCGATCGACCACTGTGCACAGGATGATCGGATGCTCCAGAAGATCGATCACATCGGCGTCGCCGTCCCGGACATCGAGGCGGCCATCGAGACCTACACCCAGCTCTTCGGCGTGGGACCGTCGCATCGCGAGGTGGTCGAGTCCGACGGCGTCGAGACGGTGATGTTCGAGGTCGGCGAGTCGCGCATCGAGCTGCTCGGGGCCATCGGGCCGGACTCCAGGATCGCCGGCTTCCTCGCGAAGCGCGGCAGCGGGATCCACCACGTCGCCTACGGCGTCGAGGACGTCCAGGGCTCGCTCGACGCCCTCGCCGCCCAGGGCATGCAGTTGCTCGACACCCGGCCGCGGAAGGGCGCGGGCGGCAAGCTGGTCGGCTTCGTCCATCCCAAGGCGGTGGGCGGCGTGCTCACCGAGCTCTGCCAGGACGACCCGGCCGCGGCCGCACCGGGCGGGTGACCCCGAGCGACGGCGCCGCGTTCGAGCGGGAGACCGAGAGCGGCCTGCCCCTCGAGCCGGCCTATCGCGCCGGGCTTCCCGAGCCGGCGCCTCCGGGCGAGTTCCCCTATGTCCGCGGGGTGCGCGCCGACGGCTACCGCTCGCGGCTCTGGACGATGCGGCAGTACGCCGGCTTCGGGAGCGCCGAGCAGACCAACCAGCGCTTCCACTACCTGCTCCGCGCCGGCCAGACCGGCCTGAGCACCGCCTTCGACCTGCCCACCCAGATGGGGTACGACAGCGACGACCCGATGGCCCGCGGCGAGGTGGGCACGGTGGGCGTGGCGATCGACTCGCTCGCCGACATGGAGACCCTGGTCCACGGCATCCCCCAGGACCGGGTCACCACCTCGATGACCATCAACGCGACGGCGTCGATCCTGCTGCTGCTCTACGAGCTC
>JAXDLS010000043.1:0-20046 GCA_034666485.1 Chloroflexota bacterium | reverse complement strand
CGACAGCGGCATCGTCCGCAACCGCGCCAAGATCGCGGCCACGATCAACAACGCACGGCGCTGCGCCGCGCTGCGCGAGGAGTTCGGAGGCCTCGCAGCCTACATCTGGGGATTCGAGCCCGCGCCGGGGCCGCGCCCGGAGGCCCTCGACCGGGCCGCGCTCGCCCAGGTCACCACCACCGACCAGGCCAGGGCGATGAGCCGGGACCTGCGCCGGCGCGGCTGGTCGTTCGTCGGTCCGACTACCGCCTACTCCTTCATGCAGTCGATGGGGCTGGTCAACGACCACCTCGACGGGTGCGCGGCACGGGAGGCGGTGGAGCGCGAGCGGGCCGGCTTCCGCAGGCCCGCTCCCCGGCCGGGGGCAGGCGGCTGAGGAGGGTGGCTCAGCGCCGAGCCGTCACCACCCAGACGCTGCCGGGGACGGCCACCCCGTCGGGGCCGGCGAAGGGCGCGAGCGCCGTCTGCACCGCCGCGCGGGCCCGTCCTCGCGGCTCGGGGCCGGCGGCGGCGTAGGCGGCGCGCACCGGGAGCACCGACAGCGCGATCTCGCCCACGCTCCCGGCGTCGTCCGGCCCGGCGAGGCGGACCGGCCGCTCCCGCCCCTCGACGGCGATCTCCGAGAACCCCGCCCGCTCCAGGATCGCCCGGGTCACCCCGGCGTCGGCGAGGGCGAACGGGGAGGGCGCGCCCGGTCCCGGAGCCGGCGGAACCTCGAGGATGCCCGAGACCGCCGCGATCGGCACCGAGAACCAGGGGTTGCGGTCGGGCGCCTGCCAGCAGACGAAGGCGAGCCGGCCCTCGGGGCGCAGCGCCGAGCGGAGGTTGGCGAACGCCGCCACCGGGTCGGCGAAGAACATCACCCCGAACCGGGAGTGCACCAGGTGGAACGCCCCCGCCGGCAGCGCAGCCACCTGCGCGTCGGCGCGCACCAGCTCGACGGTGTCGAGGCCGGCCTCGGCGACCCGGCTCCGGGCGCGGTCCAGCATCACCTCGGAGATGTCGACCCCGACCACGCGCCCCGCCGGCCCGGTCCGCGCGGCGAGCTCCAGGACGGTGGCCCCCGTGCCGCAGCCGGCGTCGAGGATCCACTCGCCCGGCGCGACGTCGCCGGCGTCCAGGCTGAGCCGGCCGAACGGCGCCACCAGGACGTCGAGCCGCTCCTGGTGCTCGACCCAGACGGGCCCGGCCTCGTCGTTCCAGAACCGCTCCTGCTCGATGTTGTCGTCCACCGGGGCCTCCGCGTCGATGTGGTGGTGGAGCGCACGCCCTCCACCTAGACTCCGATGATGCCCGCCGACGATCCGCTGCGCGTGGTCGCCTCCTGGCTCGCCGAGGCCCGCGAGGTGCTGGTCTTCACCGGCGCGGGCATCTCCACCGAGTCGGGCATCCCCGACGTCCGCGGTCCCAATGGCGTCTGGCGCACCCGCGACCCCGCGCGCTACACCATCCAGAGCTTCATGGCCGACCCCGAGGTGCGCCGCGAGACCTGGCGCAACCGGCTGGAGTCGCCGGTCGACACCGCCCAGCCCAACGCCGGCCACCGGGCCGTGGTCGACCTCGAGCGAGCCGGGCTGGTGCGGGTGGTGGTCACCCAGAACATCGACGGCCTCCACCAGCAGGCCGGGTCCGGCGACGTCATCGAGATCCATGGCACCACCCGCCGGGCCGGCTGCCTCGACTGCGGCCTGCGCCTGCCCATGGAGGTGGTGCTCGACCGCGTCCGCGAGGGTGACGACGACCCCCACTGCGAGGCCTGCGGCGGGCTGCTGAAGTCGGCGACGATCAGCTTCGGCCAGGCGCTGATCGAGGCGGACGTCGAGCGCGCCATGGCGGTGGCGGAGCGATGCGACGTCTGCCTGGCGGTGGGCTCGACCCTGTCGGTGTGGCCCGCCGCCGGGGTGCCGCTCGCCGCCGCCCGCCGCGGCGCCCGGCTGGTGATCGTCAACGACGGCGAGACCGACCTCGACGACGCCGCCAGCGCCCGCATCCAGGGCCGCTGCGGTGAGGTGCTCCCCGCGCTGATGGGCTCTGTCCTCGGCCGGCTGAAGTAGGCGGCGTCACGAGGCGCTGGCGGCCACCCACACCGGCCTGGCGACCCGTACTCTATGCCCCATGTTGCGGCGACGCCGTGCCAGCCGACCCGTCGGGCCGCCGCCGGCGCGGGAGAAGCGCACCCCCTGGCAGGCGGCTCGGGCCTGGGTCATCCCGGTGATCGGCGGCATCACCCCGGTGCTGCTCATCGTGGTCAACATCGCCGCCTTCATCGTCCAGCACGTCGGTGCCTTCCGCTGGACGATCACCGTCCTCGCCTTCGTCAGCGGCATCATGCTGGACTCGTGGACGGCGCTGAACATCTACCGGGCGCTGCGGGCGCGCTTCCCCTCGAACCCCCTCCTCCAGGACAGCAACCAGGAGCTGATGCTGGTGCTGAGCATGCTGGTGATCATCGTCCTCTCCTTCATCAGCGGCTACTTCTGCTACCAGGGGCTGGGCGACGCCTCCAACCTGCCCAACCGGCTGACCTTCGTCACCGGCGCCGTCGCGATCGCCACCCCGATCCTGCTGGTCCGGCTCTTCGACCACCTCAAGAGCCGGGCGCAGGTCCGGCGGCCGGCGTTCACCGGCCGCGACCGCGGGGGACGGCCCCCGGCGCCGCCGGCCCCGCCCGTCGAGCCCTCCGCGTCCGCCTCCGGCTACACCCCGCCGCCGCGCTTCCTGCCTCCGTCCTGAGCGCCGGCGCGCGGTCGCCGCGATGAGGCTCGAGGGCGCCGTCGCCCTGGTCACCGGGGCGTCGAGCGGGATCGGCCGGGCCACCGCCCTCGACCTCGCCGGCGCCGGCGCCACCGTGACCGTGCTGGCCCGCCGCGAGCCGGAGCTGCGCGACCTGGTTGCGGAGATGGCGGAGCGCCGGACACCCGGGGACATGGTGGTCTGCGACGTCACCGACCCTGCCGCCGTCGAGCGCGCCGTCGCCGCGGTGGTGGACCGGCACGGGCGCGTCGACGTGCTGGTGAACAACGCCGGCGTGGCGCTTCACCGGGCGCTCCTCGACTGCGACCCCGGCGACCTCGAGCGGGTGATGCGCGTCAACTACCTGGGCGCCGCCACGTGCATGCTCGCGGTGCTGCCGGGCATGGCGGCGCGCCGCCGCGGGGTGGTGGTCAACGTCGCCTCCATCGCGGCGGCGGTGCCCTGGACGTGGGAGGCGGGGTACTCGGCGTCGAAGGCGGCGCTCGTCGCCCTCACCGAGGCGGCGGCGCCCGAGCTGCGCCGCCACGGGGTGCACCTCTGCTGGGTCAGTCCGGGGGTGGTGCGCACCGGCCTCTTCACCCCCGCGGCGCTGCGCCACCTGCCCCCGAGCGCGGCCCGCACCTGGCTGGCGCCCGGCGAGGTGAGCGCCGCCATCGTCGACGCGGTGGTCCGGGAGCGCGCCTCGGTGACGCTGCCGCGCTCGCTGGCGGTGGCGGCGGCGCTGCGCCACCTCCTCCCCGGCCCCTTCCGCGCCGGCGTGCGCCGGACCTACGAGGCGACGCTGCGGGAATCTCTGCGCTGACGCGCAGAACGGACGGGGACTCCCCCAGGCCATCAGCACCTGGATCGTGAGTCTTCCCCCTGCGCCCGGACGGGGATCAGCCCGCGTAGGTCTCCGCGCCGGTGGTGTCGCCGCTCGCGGTGCTGCCGCCGGCGACGAGCACCCGGCCGTCGGAGAGGCGCAGCGCCGTGTGGAAGGTGTGCGCCGAGAGCATGCTCGGCATCGGCACCCAGGTGCCGGTCGCCGGGCGGTAGAGCTCGGCGGAGCCCAGCGCGCCGAAGTAGTCGCGCTTGCCGCCGGCGACGAGCACGCCGCCGCCGTCCATGGTCACCGCCGAGTGCCCGGCGCGCGACCCCCCCATGGTCCCGGTGGGGCGGAAGAGCAGCGTCCGGGGATCGAAGATCTCGCAGCTCGCCACCTGGCTGTTGGCCAGCTGGTCGTAGCCGCCGGCGATCAGCACGGTGCCGTCGGGCAGGAGGGTCGCGGTGTGGGAGCTGCGGCGGCTGTGCATGCCGCCGGTGGGCAGCCAGCCACCCGTGGTGGGGTCGTAGAGCTCGCCGGCGGGGCCGCGGAAGTAGGCGCCCGAGGGGATCCCCGGGAGCAGCGGGGCGGCGACGCCGCGCGGCATCTCGCCGCCGGTCACCAGCACCCGGCCGTCCTGGAGCACGGTGGCGGTGTGCCCCAGCCGCGGCGACTGCATGGGCACCGCCGGGACCCAGTTCTGCCGCACCGGGTCGAAGATCTCGGCGAGGGCGAGCACGCTGTCGCCGGAGAAGCCGCCGGTCAGCAGCACCCGGCCGTCGCGGAGCGGGGTGGCGAGGTGCTCGCGCCGCGAGGTGTACATGCGCGCGGTCCACGACCAGCGCCCCGTGGCCGGGTCGTAGATCTCCGCCGTGCCCAGGTCGCCGCCGGCGGCGCGGTCGTAGCCGCCCGCCACCAGCACCCGGCCGTCGGACAGCGCCGTGGCGCTGGGCCCGTAGCGCGGCATCGCCATCGGGGCGGCCGCGGTCCAGGTGCCGGTCCTCGGGTCGTAGATCTCGGCCGAGCGCAGGGTGGCGGGGCCGCTCTGGCCGCCGACCACCAGCACCCGGCCGTCGCGGAGCTGGGCGTAGGCGAAGTGGTCGCGGGCGACGCGCATGCTGCCGGTCGCCGTCCAGTGGCCGGTGTCCGCCGCCTGCGCCGGACCGCTCGTGAGCGCTCCCAGCGGGCCGCAGGCCATCACCCCGCCGATGATCAGCCCGAGCCAGACGCGTCGCACGGCGAACAGCGTAGGGGTTCGCCGCACACCTGACAAGGGTGGCGGCGTCGCAGCACGAGCGGGCACCGGTCAGGCGTCCCGCACTGGATCGGGTGCGTTCGCGTCGAACGGCCAGGCGGCATCGCCGTAGCTGCGGCAGCGGCCGGGGTGGAAGGAGACCCGGGCGGTCTCGAGGGCGGCGCCGTCGCCGACGTAGACGATCCGCTCGAGCTGGAGCACCGGCGCGGTCCGGCGCATCCCCAGCAGCTCCGCGACCTCGGCCGCCGCCGCCACCGCGCTCACCCAGTGCCGCGCGCTCCGGATGCGCTCGCCGGTGCACGCGACCGCCGCCTCCAGCACGGTGAGGGGGGGCAGGTCGGCGGTCTCGAGGAGGGGGAAGCGGGCCAGGTTGAGGTGGGAGTCGAGGACGACCACGGGCTGGTCGCCGGCGGTGCAGAGCCGCCGCACGTGGAGCACCGGGTCACGCGGCGCGATCCCCAGCCGGCCGGCGATCGCCTCGCCGGCGGGGTGCCGCTCGCGGGCCAGCAGCCGTGCCCCGGGAGTGTGGCCCATCGCCTCGATCGAGGAGGCCACGGTCCACAGGTAGGGGAGGTCGACGCAGATGCTGGCGCCGGAGACGAAGGTGCCGCGCCCCGCCTCGCGGCTCACCAGGCCGCGCTCGCGGAGCTCGTCGAGGGCGCGTCGCGCGGTGGTCCGGCTGACCCCGTGCTCGCGCATCAGCTGCGCCTCGGTGGGCAGTCGCCGCCCCGCGGTCAGCTCACCGCTCTCGATCCGTCGCAGCAGCGGCGCGAGCAGCTGCTGATAGAGGGGACCGCTCCGGTCCTGGGTCCGAGCACCCACCACCATCCCACCCACGAGTGAAGCGCCACATGATGCCATCCCACGCAGGGGCGTGTGGAGGATACAGAGTGAACAGAGGTGCCGACCATACAGTCGGAGCCAGTGTCGCCTTGATCCCCGACGAGCAAGGATACATCTAAAAGCATCTACCGATCGCGTGCTGGCCGCCGCAATATCTGTCGCGTATCGCCGATCTCCAAAAAGACGGGAAGCCGCCGGACCGGCCCCCGGGCGATGCGAGGTCGGAGACATGGCGGAGCCGGACCCGATCGTTGGTCGCCGCGCCGTCCCCCGCGGATGGAGCAGTGGCGTCCGCTCGCCAGGCGAACGGATCCTCACGGAGGAGCGAGGTATACGCACGGACGCAGCGAGAGCAGATGGATGAGATTCATTTTCAGGATATGTCAATGAGCCGCGAGGAGAACAGATGATCGACCGACGTCCACGTCGGTGGTACGTGAGGTGCGGCACCGCCGGTTCCGCCATCCTCTTGCTCGCCGGCGCCGCCGGCGTGAGCAGTTCGACGGCACCGGTGGTGCGGGCCGACAGCACGGGCTCGCCCGACCAGGTCGGACAGTGGACGCAACCGTTCGAAGAGGGTGGCGCCACCCCGCGGTGCACCAAGGGCACCGACGGGCGCATCTTCTGCAAGCCTGACGGAGCATACGAGGGCGTTCTGAAGGACGGCCGCGTCCTGTACTGGAACGCCATCGAGAGCAGCGAGAACGTCCAGGTGGCCTCGGGCGCCGAGCTCTCCCCCGAGACTCGGAACGCCAGCAGCCGCGTTCTCGATCTGCGCAACGGAACCCCGTCGTGGTACACGCCGCCCCACGTGGACGGCGGCGGACGGAATCCCAGCATCCAGTCCGGCGACTCGTGCCAGGGGACGAACCCCGCCGACGCGCCGGGAATCGCCGGAGTGCCGGGGAGGCCGGGTGACGGCTTCGTGGGCAGCCTGCTGGGCCAGGGCGGCTCCGCCACCGGCATCAGCCAGAATCCCAGCTGCCCGCCGGACCGGCCCGCGAACCAGAACAACGCCGGTGACATGTTCTGCTCCGACATGGCGAACATGGCCAACGGCAACATCATCAGCGTCGGCGGCACCGACTGGTACAACGAGCCCGGCGACGGGATCGACCGCGACCACGGCTATCCGTACGACTTCGGCGCGGTCGAGCTCGAGGGGCTCCGCAGCGCCCGCTACTTCGATCCCGCCAAGAACGACTGGGTCCAGGCCTCGCCCATGAAGTACGGGCGCTGGTACCCGTCCCTCATCGTCCTCGGCGACGGCAAGATCGTCGTCTCCGGTGGCGTGACCAAGCTCATCAAGAGCACCCAGCTGGGCCAGGTCCGGCGCACCGAGACCTTCGACCCGGCCACCAATGCCTGGACCGAGAACTACGTCGGTCCGGAGTCGGAGAACGAGCTCCCGCTGATGGCTCGTCTCCACCTGACGCCCAACGGCAAGATCTTCTACGGCGGCAGCGGCCAGATGTGGGGCCCGGCCGGTGAGGCCATCGACGAGGCCACCATGGCCATGATGCAGCTGTACGACCCGGCGACCAAGAAGTGGTCGATGCTGGGCCCCAACCCGCTCGTGGCCCGCAGCGGTGACTACTCGGTCATCCTGCCGTTCAAGCCCGGCAAGTACGACACCATGAACGTCCTCGCCTACGGCGGCACCCTCGGCGTGCCCCCCGGCGGCGAGCTCGCGACCCCGGTGACCCAGCTCTTCACCGTCAACGGTGACAAGGTGGACGTCCAGCGCGGCCCCGACCTGCACCATGCCCGGTGGTTCAACGCCGGCGTGATGCTGCCCACGGGCAAGGTCCTGGCCCTGCACGGCGGCGACAAGGACGAGGTCATCGATCCCGGGAGCGAGCTGCCGATCCGCGCGACCGAGCTCTACGATCCCGACACCAAGACGTGGACGGACATGGCCCCCATCGGCCGTGACCGCACCTACCACAACTCGGCGGTCCTGCTGCCCGACGGCCGCGTGCTGTCCGGCGGCCACTCGCCGATCCCGGCCCACTACGGGCATCACGGCGACGTGATCCCGGGGACGACCGCGAACAACCAGAAGGACTCGAGCTTCCAGGTCTGGAGCCCGCCCTACCTGTTCTACGGCGTCTCGCGCCCGCAGATCAAGCATGCCCCGGCCGGTATCACCTGGGGCCAGAACATGAACGTCACCGTCGATGACGCCTCCAACATCGCCAAGGTCGAGCTGTACCGTCTTCCGACCTCGCAGCACGTCCTGTCGAACAACAACCGCGTCATCGAGCTGCCGTTCCAGACCAGCGGCAACACCCTGACCGCGCAGGTCCCGACCAGCCACAACGTGGCCACCCCCGGCGGGTACTACATCTTCGTGACCAAGAAGTCCGCGAAGGGTGAGGTTCCGTCCGTGGCCGCGATCACCATGCTGGGGAACACGTCCGACAACAGCGCGGCGCCGATCCCCATGCAGGACAGCACCCCCGCCGGCAGCTTCGGCGCATCCCCGCCTGGGGCCAGCGGCCCGCAGCAGAACGCGGCTCAGCTTCCGGGCAACCCCCCGGTGCCGAGCGCCAAGCCCGGCATCCAGTACGTCCAGGAGTTCGTGTCCGTGCCGCAGGCGGTCTCCGGCAAGCTGGCCGGCTTCCTCCGCAACGAGGGAGAGGGCCCGGTCGCCCTGGTGGCCCTGCTCGCGGCTCTGGGCCTCGGCCTCGCCTTCCGCACGAGGCGGTGGATCACCCGGAGATAGGCGACTGACCGGCGGCCGGACGGCCGCCCACCGGTAGATACCCATCCTCTTGGTGCCCCCCCAGAGGGGTGTGTCCGTGGACGCACCGCCGGGGGGGCACCTCTTTTTCTGAGAGACTGACCCGATGCGCACCCTCCGCTCCCCGCGTCCGCTGACGGCCGTCTCTGCCCTCGTCCTGCTCGCGGGCGCCCTGCTGAGCGCGGCGCTCACCGCGCCCCGGGTGGGTGCGCACGAGCAGGACCCGCACGTGCGCACCGTCCTCGAGTCGGTGATCCCGGCGCTGCCGCCGGGGGTGACCGTCGACGTCCGCAACACCGTGGTCTCCTCGGAGATGCTGGTCGAGAACCACACTCCGACCGAGGTCCAGGTGCTCAACGCGACCGGGCGGGCCTTTCTGCGCATCGGGCCCCAGGGCGTGCTCGGCGACCTCGCCACCCCGGACTGGTACCAGTCGAACAACCCCTACGGGAGCGCCACCATCCCCAGCCGGGCCGCCGCCCCCGACGCGCCCGCGTTCTGGGGGCGTGCCAGCCACGAGCCCGCCTGGGGCTGGTTCGAGCACCGCATGCATCCCAAGGCCCTGCTCGAGCTGCCCCCGGCGCCCGCCTCGGGCGTGCAGACCATCTCCCGCTGGATCGTCCCGCTGCGCTACGGCACCACCGACTACAAGGTGCTCGGGCGGGTCGACTACGTGACCTTCAAGGGCGGCTACAAGGCGGTGCTCACCTCCACCCCGACGCCCTTCGACGGGGTCAAGGTCTCGGTGATCCCGGGGCGGCTGCCCGGGGTCTTCATCGACAACCCCGGCACGGTCCCGGTGGTGGTGACGGGACGCTCCGGTGAGCCCTTCCTCCGGGTGGGGCCGGCGGGGACGGAGGCCAACCTCCACAGCCCGTCCTGGGTGGACAACCTCAAGGGCCACGGCGACACGCCCACCGTCGAGGCCGACGCCGCGGCGCCGCCGCAGTGGCAGCTGATCCACGCCGAGCCGCGGATGCTCTGGCTGGAGACCCGCGGCTTCTACACCAAGGAGATCCCCCCGGCCGCCATCCTCACCCGCACCGAGCCGACGGTGCTGCTGCGGTGGAGCGTGCCGCTGACCCGCGGCGCCGCGACCGCGACGCTCACCGGCACCACCAGCTACGTCCCCGACGCCCCGGTGGCGACCGCCCCGGGGGCGGGGGCCGGGGACGGCCCGTTCCCCTGGGTGGGCCTTCTCCTCTGGGTCGTCCTGCTCGCCCTCGCCGGCGGCGGGGTGACCCTCTGGCTGCGGCGGCGGCGCGCCCGGCACGCCCCCACCGGCGCGGTGGTCTCGCCCCGTCGCTGACCCGGCACACGGCCGTCGGGGTCCATCGCGTCGGCCGAGCGGTAGCATGGGAGCGCCCGCCCGGGCCCCGTGCGCGGGCACGACCTCAACCATCGAGGAACGTTCATGGCGCTCTTCAGGCGCGAGAACATCGCGGTCCCCGACGAGCGGAAGGACCAGATCGTCTACAAGTGGCCGGACCTGCAGATCCGCCGCTTCACCAAGGCGATCGTGGCCCCCGACGAGGTCGCGGTCTTCCTCTACCAGGGGCAGGTGATCGGCAGCCTGCCCCCGGGGCGGCACCAGGTCGACGCCACCGAGCTGCCCTTCCTGGGAATGTTCAAGGACATCCTCACCGGCGGGAACGCCTACCGCACCGAGCTCTACTTCGTCTCCTCGCGGGAGATCCGCGACCGCTTCGGCGGCCGGGTCGACGAGGTGCAGGACCCGCAGACGGGGATGCTCGTCACCCTGCGCGTCTTCGGTGACTACATCCTCAAGGTGACCGACCCGGTGGCGCTGATCACCAAGTACAGCGGTACCCAGAACGTCCCCGACAACGGCAGGATCACCGACCTCTGCGACGACCTGCTGCTGCGCTCGCTGCGCCAGGACCTCACCAGGAACATCGTCCGCAACGGCTGGCCGGTGCTCGGGCTCTCGGCCTTCACCGACGAGATCGAGGGCACCACCCTCGAGGGCGGCAACGCCCGGCTCGCCGACTACGGGCTGAGCCTGGTGGCGCTGACCAACTTCGTCGTCAGCCTCGACGACGAGACCGAGGCCGAGCTCCGCCGCCTCGCCAAGGACACCGCCTACTCCCGCCTCGCCGGCGGCTTCCAGCAGTACGCGGCCGGCGAGATGGCCCTGGGTGCGGGCGAGGGCATGGCCAAGGGCGGCGCCGGCGTCTCCGGGGCCTTCCTCGGCGCCGGCATCGGCCTCGGCGGGGTCGCCGCCCAGCCGCCGCCCCCGGGCCCGCCGCCGCCGGCCGCCCCCGGCTTCGCGGGAGGAGGCGCCGGCTACGCCACCCCGCAGCCGGCCACCGTGGACTGCCCCTCCTGCCACGCCGCCAACGCCGCCGACGCGAAGTTCTGCGCCTCCTGCGGCGCCGCGATGGCGCCGGCGGCGGTGAGCTGCCCCTCCTGTCAGGCGTCGAGCCCGCAGGGGTCGAAGTTCTGCCCGTCGTGCGGCGCCTCGCTGGCACCGGCGGTGCGCACCTGCGCCGGCTGCGGCGCGGAGCTCGCCGAGGGCGCGAAGTTCTGTCCCACCTGCGGCAGGTCCACCGCCGAGCCCGACGCACCTCCCCCGGCGGCCTCGTGACCACCCCCCTCCTCGCCGTGGCCGGGCTGCTGGCGCGCGCCGGTGGCGGCCACAGCTTCGGCGGCGGCGGCGGCTCCCGCGTCGGCGGCGGTGGCGGCAGCAGCTTCAGCACCGGTGGTGGCGGCGGCCACGGGTTCTTCTTCTTCCCGTTCTTCCTCGGCGGCGGCGGCGGTGGCGGCGCCATCCTCGGCCTGCTGATGATCGTCATCCTGGTGGTGGCGGCGGTGGTGCTCTTCCGGGTGGCGCGCTCCTGGATGTCCGGTGGCGGGATGGCGCCGCGCGCCTTCGACACCGGCTCCACCTCCACCGGCTCCACGGGCGCCTCCTATGGCGCCGGGACGGTGCCGGCGCCCCCGCGCTCCTCGACGCCGTACGACGACAGCCGTCCCATCGGCGTCCCCGAGGGGCTGCGCGGCGCGATGCTGCCGGGAAGCTCGCCGGTGGCGATGGCCTCCGACGGGCTGCACGACGGCCTCGCCGCCATCACCGCCCACGACCCCGCCTTCGACGAGAGCGCCTTCCTCGGCGAGGCCGAGCGCGCCTTCTTCGTGGTGCAGCAGGCGTGGACCGAGCTGAAGCCCGACCTGAGCCGGCGGGTGATGGCGGACGGCATCTGGCAGCAGCACAAGGCCCAGATCGAGGGGTACGTCGCCCAGGGGCGGCGCAACGTGCTCGAGCAGCTCGCCGTGGGCAACGCGCGCGTCATCGGCGCGCACAGCGACCAGAGCTACGACACCCTCACCCTGCGCTTCCTCGCCGCCTGCGCCGACTACGACGTCGACGTGAAGAGCGGCAGGGTGGTGCGCGGCAACCGCAGCGTCGAGCAGTGGACCGAGGACTGGGTGTTCCAGCGCGCCTCGTCGGCGACCACCAGGCCCTCGGGCGGCACGCTGTCGCAGAAGTGCCCGAACTGCGGCGCCCCCCTCGACCTCGACCTCGCCGGCGTCTGCTCCTACTGCCGTGCGCCGGTGATGAGCGGCAAGTACGACTGGGTGCTGACTCGCATCGACCAGGTGTGAGCCTTGTCGCCGGGCGCGGCGGGTTCTGACGCTGGCGGAGATGCCCGGCAGTTCTGCCGCGGGTTGAGTGGCGCGGCTGTTCTGCCGCCCGGTGGAGATGCCCGGCAGAACTGCCGGCATCTCCACCGGCCCAGCCAGGCGTCCCCTGACGGCGAAGGGGCGGCGCGCACCCTGCGCGCCGCCCCTCGCCGCTCCGGGGAGGGAGGTCCCTAGACCTCCTTGAACTCGGCGTCGACCACGTCCTCGCCGCCCTTGTCACCGGCCGGCGCGCCGCCGTCGGGCGAGCCGTTGCCGGGGCCGCCGGTGGGGGGAGGCCCGGCCTGGGCGTAGACCGCCTCGCCGATCTTCGAGATGCTCGACTGGAGGTCGTCGTGAGCCCGCTTGATGGCGTCGGGATCGTTGGCCGCGATGGCGTCGCGGATCGCCTTCACCTTGCCCTCGATGTCGGTGCGCAGCTCGGCGGGAACCTTGTCGCCGGCGTCCTTCAGGGCCTTCTCGGCCTGATACGCGAGCTGGTCGGCATGGTTGCGGGTCTCCACCGCCTCGGCCCGCTTGCGGTCCTCCTCGGCGTGCGCCTCCGCCTCCTTCACCATGCGCTCGACCTCCTGCTTCTGGAGCGTGGTCGAGCCGGTGATGGTGACCTTGTTCTCCTTGCCGGTGCCCCGGTCCTTGGCGGTGACGTTGAGGATGCCGTTGGCGTCGATGTCGAAGGTGACCTCGATCTGGGGCATGCCGCGCGGCGCCGGGGGGTTGCCGTCGAGCATGAAGGTGCCGAGGATGCGGTTGTCCCGCGCCATCGGCCGCTCGCCCTGGAGGACGACGATCTCCACGCTCGGCTGGCTGTCCGACGCGGTCGAGAAGACCTGCGACTTGGAGGTGGGGATGGTGGTGTTGCGCTCGATCAGCCGGGTGTTCACCTCGCCCTCGGTCATGATGCCGAGGCTCAGCGGGGTGACGTCGAGGAGCAGGACGTCCTTGACCTCGCCCTTGAGCACGCCCGCCTGGATGGCGGCGCCGATCGCCACCACCTCGTCGGGGTTGACACCCCGGTGGGGCTCCTTGCCGCTCAGCTCCTTGACCAGCTCCTGGATCACCGGCATCCGGGTCGAGCCGCCGACGAGGATCACCTCGTCGAGCTCGGCGGCGGTCAGTCCGGCGTCCTTGAGGGCATCGGCGAAGGGCTTGCGGCAGCGTGCGGTGAGGTCGTCGGTGAGCTGCTCGAACTTGGCGCGGGTGAGACTCAGCGCCAGGTGCTTGGGACCGCTCGCGTCGGCGGTGATGAAGGGGAGGTTGACCTCCGTCTCCTGCCGCTGCGACAGCTCGATCTTCGCCTTCTCGGCGGCCTCGGTGAGCCGCTGCAGCGCCTGGCGGTCGCCGCGCAGGTCGATGCCCTGATCCTTCTTGAACTCGTCGGCGAGCCAGTCGACGATGCGGCGGTCGTAGTCGTCGCCGCCGAGGTGGGTGTCGCCGTTGGTCGACTTCACCTCGAAGACGCCCTCGCCGACCTCCAGCACGGAGACGTCGAAGGTACCGCCGCCGAGGTCGAAGACGAGGACCTTCTCGTTGGCCTTCTTGTCGAGGCCGTAGGCGAGCGAGGCCGCGGTGGGCTCGTTGATGATCCGCACCACGTTGAGGCCGGCGATCTGCCCGGCGTTCTTGGTGGCCTGGCGCTGGGCGTCGTTGAAGTAGGCGGGGACGGTGATGACCGCGTCCGTGACCTTCTCGCCCAGGTACGCCTCGGCGTCGATCTTCAGCTTCTGCAGGATCATCGCCGAGATCTGCTCGGGGGTGTGGCGCTGCCCGGCGACCTCGACCTCGACCCGGCCGGCGTTGCCGGCGACCACCTTATAGGGGACCTGCTTGGCCTCGTTGGTGACCTCCGAGAGCAGCCGTCCCATGAAGCGCTTGATCGAGTAGACGGTGTTCTCGGGGTTGACGGCCGCCTGGCGGCGCGCGAGTGTGCCGACCAGCCGCTCGCCGGTGCGGGTGAAGGCGACGACGGAGGGCGTGGTGCGACCGCCTTCGGCGTTGGCGATGACGACGGGCTCGCCGCCCTCCATCACTGCCACCACGCTGTTGGTGGTGCCGAGATCGATGCCGACGGTCTTTGCCATGAAACGGTTGCCTCCGGGGTGATGCGGTTCTGGGATGCCCGGCCGGGCGCCGGCGCCATAGAGTTGGCGGGGCCACGGGGCCGTGCTCCCTGGGTACCGCGGCCGGCGCCCACTCTAAACGTGGAGGGCGGGGGCGGGGAGCCCCGGTGGGGTCCGGAGGCGTAGGCTCCATCCCGCGATGGCCGAGGACGGGCAGCAGCTGAGCGTCGACAGCCTCCTCCGGGAGCTGCGGCAGCGCGCCGACGAGGACTTCACCGCCCCCCCGGTGGCCCACGAGACCGGCCGCCACACCGTCGAGCTGGCCGAGATGGGCATCAAGGTGAGCATCACCCGCTCGCGCTACCCCAACCGCGCCGACGGGGTCGACCAGTACGCCGTCACCATCTCCCGGCTGGGCCTCGACCAGCCCCCGGAGGAGGCCCAGACCTGGCGGGTGCTGATGGCCGCCTTCGGCGAGGCGGCGGCGCAGGCGCAGGAGCGTCCGGGCGGCCCGGTGGTGCGGATGTTCCGCGTCCCCGCCCTCTGACCGTCCGCGGACGAGCTCCCGATGTGCACCATCCTGATCGCCTGGCGCTGCGTGAGCGGCGCCCCCGTGGTGCTCGCCGCCAATCGCGACGAGTTCCTCGGCCGCCCGGCGGCGGCGCCCGCGGTGCTGGCGGAAGGGCCCCGCATCGCCGGCGGCCGCGACCTGGTCGCCGGGGGGACCTGGATGGCGGTGGCCGCGGATGGCAGGGTGGCGGCGGTCACCAACCGCCGCTCGGAGATGCGCGACCCCGGCCGCCGCTCCCGGGGCGAGCTGCCCCTGGCGGTGCTCGGCGCCGGCGACGACGCCGCGGTGCGCCGGCTCCTGGCCGGCCTCGACCCCGGCGCCTACAACCCGTTCAACCTCCTCGCCCTCTCCCGGACCCAGGCGCTGGTGGTCCACGGCGTCACCCCGCCTGCGGTGGTCGAGCTGCGACCGGGACCGCACGTGCTCAGCGTCCACGACCTCGACCAGCCCGGCGAGCCCCGGGTCGAGCACCTCCTCGTCCGGCTCGGCGAGGCGGTCGGCCGCGCCGCCGGGCCGCTCGCGCTGCTGGAGGAGATGGAGGACCTGCTCCGCGACCCCGAGTGGGCCTGCGTCCACGGCGACCTCTACGGCACCGTCTCGGCGTCGTCGGTGATCGTCCCCGACGCCGGCCCGGTGGTCTACCGCCACGCCCCGGGGCGGCCCTGCGAGGTGGCGCACGCCGACCTCAGCGGGCTATTGGGCTCTCGGCACTGACGTGCCGAATGGTAGGGGGGCCTCCCCCAGGCCATCAGCTCCTTCGTCGCTGACAGCCTTCCCCCTGCTGACGGCTCAGTAGCCCTCGCGGCCGACCAGGCGGACGAAGCGGCAGGCCCCCAGGTCCTCCATGTCGCAGTGACGGCCCTGGCGGCGGACGCGGAGCAGCCGCTCGCCCTCCTCCCCCACGGTCACCGGCACCACCAGGCGGCCGCCGTCGGCGAGCGCCCGGATCAGCGAGAGCGGCGGCCGCGGGGCGGCGGCTCCCACGGCGATGGCGTCGAACGGCCCGCGGCCGTCCAGACCGGCGCTGCCGTCGGCGGCCACCACCTCGACCTCGATGCCCATCCGCTCCAGTCGCGCCCGCGCGCTCCATGCCAGCTCGTCGATGCGCTCCACGCTGACCACCCTGCCGCCGCAGGCGGCGATCACCGCGGCCTGGTAGCCGGAGCCGGTGCCGACGTCGAGCACCCGCTCGCCGGGCCGCAGCTGGAGCGCCTGGACGATCACCCCCACCATGAGCGGCTGGGAGATGGTCTGGCCGTGGCCGATGGGCAGGGCGCGGTCGGCGTAGGCCTCCAGCTCGTCGCCCTCGACCACGAAGGCCTCGCGGGGCAGCTCCGCCATCGCCGCCAGCACCCGCTCGTCGTTGACACCGCCGTGGCGGAGCCGGTCGAGCATCTCCGCGCGCCGCGAGTCGGGGTCGCCGGCGCCCCCGCCCCAGAGGCGGCCGAGGAAGTCCGCGCCATGTCCCATCCGCAAGTCGTACCACCCGGAGGCGAGCGGCGGAAGTGTCAGCGCCCGCCGCCCGGCTGCGACGGCGGGCCGGGCTCGTCGACGTAGACGCGGGCACCGGTGGCGGGGTCCATGTGGACCCGCTGCCGCCGGCCGCTCTCGGGGTCGACCAGCACCTCGTCGGTGGGGATGGTGGGGCCGGTGGGGCCGGGGTGGTAGCGCTCCCAGCCCAGCCTCCAGGTGGCCACGGCGGCGGCGAGCACCACCACGGTGATGGCCAGCCACATCAGCGCCACCGCCATCAGGCGGCCGGCTCGACCACCACCGCGGTCCCGTAGGCGACCACCTCCGACATGGTGGCGCCGATCTCGGAGCTGTCGAAGCGCATCATCACCACCGCGTTGGCGCCGGCCGCGGTGGCCGTCTCCACGAGCCGGTCGATGGCCTGGCGGCGGGTGTCCTCGAGCAGCTTGGTGTAGGAGGCGACCTCGCCGCCGGCGACGCTGCGGAAGGCGGCGGCGATGTTGCCACCGAGCCCGCGGGTGCGCACGGTGAGGCCGAAGACCTGTCCGATGACGCGGGTGACGTGATGCCCGGGAAGGTTCTCGGTGGTGGCGATGATCACAGGCGGCTCTCCTCAGGAGGGGCGGTGCGCGCAGTATGGGCCCGCGCCGCCGAGGAGGCGGCCGGGGCGCGTAGCCTGCACACCATGCGCATCGAGCGGCTGGCGGCCGGGGACGACGCCGAGGTGCGGGCCATGCTCACCGAGCTGGCCCTGGACGAGCAGCAGCGCTACGACCACCCCGCGCAGACCCCGGAGGAGCTGGCTCGGGGCAGCGCCGTCCCCCGGCATCACTTCACCGGCGAGAACCACCTGCTGGTGGCCCGGCACGAGGGGGGCGCCGCCGCAGGGCTGTGCTGGTGCGTGCTCTTCGACCCCGGGACCGGGCTGGAGGGCGAGGTGGCCGAGCTCTACGTGCGGCCCGAGGCGCGCGGCCGCGGGGTGGCCGGCGCGCTGCTCCGGGAGGCCATGGCCCTCTTCCGCCGGCGCCGGGTCACCTTCGCCTGCGTGTGGACCCGCGACGACAATCCGGCGGCCATGGCCGCCTACCGCAACGCCGGGTTCACCCCCACCGAGCAGGCGGTGCTCACCTGGCTGCCGCTGCCCGGTCGATAATGCCTGCCCATGTCCCTCACCCCTGACGAGGTGGCCCACGTGGCCATGCTCGCGCGTCTCGGCCTCGACGAGGAGGAGACGGCGCGGCTGGCGGTCGAGCTCGGCGCCATCCTCGAGCACATCTCGAAGCTCAACCAGGTCGACACCTCGCAGGTCGCCGAGACCGCGCAGGTGGGCGGGCTGGTCAACGTGTGGCGGGAGGACGAGGACCGTCCTCCGCTCGGCCAGCGCGCGGCGCTGGCCAACGCTCCCGACAGCGACGGCCGCTACTTCCGGGTCGGGCAGATCCAGGAGCAGTGAGCGTGAGCGAACGAGAGGAGCGCATCGGCGTGGCCCCGCCCGAGACCGTCGCCGAGTGCGTCGCCGCGCTCCGGACCGGCACGGTGACCGCCGCCGAGCTGCTGGAGCGCTCGCGTGCCCGCATCGCCGCCCTCGACCCGGAGGTGAACGCGTTCCTCGGCCGCACCGACGAGCTCGCCGACCGCGCCGCCGCGGCCGCCGACCGCCACCTCGCCGAGGACCCGGCGACCGCGCCGCCGCTCTGCGGCGTGCCGGTCGCGCTCAAGGACGTGCTCTGCCTCGAGGGCTGGGAGACCACCGCCGGGTCGCGGATCCTGCGCGGCTTCCGCCCCCCCTACACCGCCACCGCGGTGCAGCGGCTGCTGGACGCCGGCGCGGTGGTGGTGGGGAAGGCCAACTGCGACGAGTTCGCGATGGGCTCCTCCAACGAGAACTCCGCCCACGGGCCGGTGCGCAACCCCTGGGACCTGGGACGGGTGCCCGGCGGCAGCAGCGGGGGCAGCGCCGCCGCCGTGGCCGCGCGGATGGTGCCGCTCAGCCTGGGCACCGACACCGGCGGGTCGATCCGCCAGCCCGCCGCCCTCTGCGGGGTGGTCGGCTTCAAGCCCACCTATGGCCGGGTCTCGCGGTACGGGCTGATCGCCTTCGCCTCCTCGCTCGACCAGGTCGGGCCCCTGGCGCTCACCGTCGAGGACGCGGCGCTCGGCTACCTGCTGGTCGCCGGCCACGACCCCGCCGACGGCACCTCCTCGCCCACCGCCGTCGAGGACCCGCTGCCGGGCCTGCGCGAGGGCGTCGAGGGGCTGCGCCTGGGAGTTCCCCGCGAGTACTTCGGCGTGGGGCTCGACCCCGGCGTCCGCGCCGCCGTCGAGCAGGCGCTCGACGTGCTGCGCTCGCTCGGCGCCACCCTCGAGGAGGTGTCGCTGCCCACCACCGACGCCGCCCTCTCCACCTACTACATCATCGCGCCCGCCGAGGCCTCCTCCAACCTCGCCCGCTACGACGGCGTCCGCTTCGGCCTGCGCGAGGGCCGCGGCAGCCTGCTGCAGACCTACCTGCGCACCCGCGACGCCGGCTTCGGGCCGGAGGTGAAGCGGCGGATCATGCTCGGCACCTACGCGCTGAGCAGCGGCTACTACGACGCCTACTACCGCAAGGCGCAGAAGGTGCGCACCCTCATCTCCGAGGAGTTCGCGCACGTCTTCGAGCGCGTCGACGCGATCGTCTGCCCCACCTCGCCGGTGACCGCCTTCCCCCTGGGCACCCGCTCCGACCCGCTCTCGATGTACCTGCTCGACGTGCTCACCGTGCCCGTCAACCTCGCCGGCCTGCCCGGCGTGTCGGTGCCCTGCGGCATGGTCGGAGGCCTGCCCGCGGGCCTGCAGGTGGTGGCGCCGCGATTCATGGACGCGCGGGCTCTGCGCATCGCCCACGCCTACGAGCAGGCCACCGAGTGGCACACGCTGCGTCCCGGCGTCGAGGCGGCGGCGACGTGACCGGGACGCTGCGTGACGCGCCCCCGACCATCGACTACGAGGCGGTCATCGGGCTGGAGGTCCACGCCCAGCTGCTCACCCGCAGCAAGATGTTCTGCGGCTGCCCGGCGACCTACGTCGACGCCGAGCCCAACGACAACACCTGCCCGGTCTGCCTGGGCCTGCCCGGCACGCTGCCGGTGATCAACCGCCGCGCCGTCGAGCACACGGTGCGCACCGCGCTGGCGCTGCACTGCGAGATCCCCGACTTCACCAAGTTCGACCGCAAGAACTACTTCTACCCCGACCTCCCCAAGGGCTACCAGATCTCCCAGTACGACCTGCCGCTCTCGCTCGGCGGCCACCTCGAGTTCGGCGTCGACGGCCGCCGGGTGCGCTGCGGCATCACCCGCGTGCACCTCGAGGAGGACACCGGCACCCTCCACCACGCCGGTGACGTGCTCCAGAGCGCGACCAGCTCGCTGGTCGACTACAACCGCTCCGGGGTGCCGCTGATGGAGATCGTCGGCGAGCCCGACCTGCGCAGCGCCGAGGAGGCGCGCGAGTACCTGGTGCGGCTGCGCCAGATCCTCATGTACATCGGCGTCAACGACGGCAACCTCGAGCAGGGCTCGTTCCGCTGCGACGCCAACGTCTCCATCCGGCCCCGGGGCGTCGAGACCCTGGGGGTCAAGGTGGAGATCAAGAACATGAACTCCTTCCGGGCGGTGCAGCGCGCCGTCGAGTACGAGATCGCGCGCCAGATCGCGGTGCTCGGCGGCGGCGGCAGCCTCCACCAGGAGACCCGAGGCTGGGTGGAGGCGCGTGGCGCCACCGTCTCCCAGCGGAGCAAGGAGCAGGCCCACGACTACCGCTACTTCCCCGAGCCCGACCTCGCCCCGCTGGTGCTGGGCGCGGAGTTCGTGGAGGAGGTGCGCCGCACCCTCCCCGAGC
>JAXDLS010000042.1:0-8984 GCA_034666485.1 Chloroflexota bacterium | reverse complement strand
GCTGGCCACCGCCGGGTCGATGGCGGCGTTCAGGTCGGTGAGCACCGCCTGGCTGTCGACGAACTGCCGGCTCAAGGACTGCCGCTCCGCCTCCACCGCGTTCAGGGTGCTCTGCCCGTTGGTGATCAGCTGCTGCAGCTGGGTGAGCTGGTCGTTCTGGGTGAGCCTGCCCAGAACCCCGTCGAGACCCACCAGGATGCGATCGAGGTCGGGGTCGCGCTGGTCGAGCGTCCTCCCGGTGGTGGCGAGGTTGTCGAGGTTGGCATGGGCGGCGGCGATCGCCTGGTTGAGGCCGGCGCCGGTGCCGGCGAGCCCGGCGCCGAGGTCGTCGATCAGGCCGCGCGCGGCGGCGCGGGTGGTGGAGTCGAGGCTGTTGAGGAAGGCGTCGAGCTCCACCGGCACCGCGCTGGCGCTCGCCTGCAGCGGCCGCGCCGGGTCGTAGGCGGGGGCGCTCGCCGGGCCGTCGTGGAGGTCGACGTACTTCTCGCCGAGCAGCGACCGCGGCCGGATCCCCGCGGTCACCCCCTGGTGGAGCGGCCAGCTCGCGTCGGCCACCTCGACCACGATGCGGGCGCGGCCGCCGGGCATCGGCTCGATGCTGCTGACGCTGCCCACCCTGGCGCCCGCCTCGAGGACGTCGCTCCCGGCCACCAGCCCCGACGCCGACTGGGGGAAGGTGACGGAGACGCGGTGCGGCGGCCTCCCCGCCAGCCCGGGGGCGGCGAGGGCGACGACCAGCGCCACCGCGATGAGCGCGGCGACGGCGAGACCGGCGGCGAGGGGACGGCGGGACATCGTGCTCCGGCTGCCTCAGTCCATCCCCAGGGGGCCGTCGGAGTCGGCGGTGAAGAACTGCCGGACGAACTCGTCCGGTGACTGCTCGATCTCGTCCCGGGTGCCGAAGTGGCGCATCTTCCCCTTGTAGAGGATGCCGACGTAGTCGGCCATGCGCTGCACCGCGGACACGTTGTGGGTGACCACCACCACGGTCGCCTGGTACTTGCTGGCGATCTCCTTGATGAGGTCGCAGAGCAGCGTGGTGCGCACCGGGTCGAGGCCCGAGTCGGGCTCGTCGACGAGCAGGATCTTCGGCTCCATCACCAGCGCCCGGGCGAAGCCGGCGCGCTTGCGCATGCCGCCGCTGAGCTCGTTGGGCATGCGCTTCTCGGCGCCCGCCAGGCCCACCTCACTGAGACGTGCGACGACGGTGTCGCGAACCTGGTCCTCCGACATCCTGGTGTGCTGTCGCAGGGGAAAGGCGACGTTGTCGTAGAGGTTCATCGACGAGAAGAGGGCGCCGTCCTGGAAGAGCATGCCGATGGAACGTCGCAGCTCCAGGATCTCCTTCTCCCTCAGATGGGGAACCGACCTCCCGTCGACGACGATATCGCCGGAGTCGGGCATGAGGAGGCCGACGATGTGGCGCAGGCTCACGCTCTTCCCCGTCCCCGACGGGCCCATCAGCGCGGTGACACCGCCCCGGGGGATGCGGCAGGTGACGCCGTCGAGCACCGTGAAGGTGCCGAACGCCTTGCGCAGGTCGGTGAGCTCGATGACCGCGTCCATGTTCCAGGTGGTCACCGACTGGTTGGTGCCCGGCTGGTTCAGCCGCCCGCCCACTGGAACCGCTCGCCCGCTCGCCTCGGTGCGCCAGCGCGCGGCACCGTCGGCGCAGCCCCGGGCCGGGTCCTGAGCGGCGGGGTGGGAGGACGTCATCGCTTGCAGTCGCCTCGTCAGATCTGGATCGGAAGGTTGGGGTTGTTGCCCCAGAAGACCTGGGTGAGCACGGCGTTCACCACCACCACCATGACCAGGGCGGTCGCCATCGTCTTCGCCACCGCCCGGCCGATGCCCACCGCCCCACCGGTCACGTTATACCCGTAGTACACCGCGACGCTGACGATGAGGATCGCGAAGACCACCGCCTTGGTCATCGAGAAGAGCAGGTCCTGGGTGTTGAGGAAGCGCCAGAAGTAGTCGAAGTACACCCCGTCGGACACCTGGCGGATCTGGAAGTGCTGGACCAGGTACGACCCCAGGTACGACATCGCCAGCGACAGCAGGTACATGAAGGGGAGGACGATGAAGCAGGCGAGCATGCGCACGCTCACCAGGTAGACCCGGGTCGGCATGCTCATGATCTCGAGGGCGTCGATCTCCTCGTTGACCCGCATGGTGCCGAGCTCGGCGACCAGCCCGCAGCCCACCTTGGCGCCGATGGCGAAGCCGAAGAAGAGCGGGGTGATCTCGCGGGTGTCGCAGATGGCGTTGAAGACCCCGGTGAGGGTGAGGGCGCCGATCTGGGAGAGCGAGTAGTAGGCCTCCACGCTGCACTCGGCGCCGGTGGCCGTGGTGAGGATGAGGGCGACCGGGGTGGAGCCGATGGCGATGAAGGCCGCGTACCACCACACCTCGCGGATGTACCGCAGCGACTGCGGGATCTGGATGACGCTGACGAACGCGAACTGGACGATCTCGCCCAGGGTGCGGGTCCAGCCGCGGACGCGGGAGAGCGCGGCGGTGGCCATCAGCGCGTCACCGCAGCACGTTGCCCGAGTGGAAGAGGGCGAGCACCGTCGGGGTGTACAGGTACTCGAACAGCTGGATGCTGATGAAGGAGGCGACCACCGCCTGGTGGACCGCGCGCGCCACCCCCTCGGCGCCCCCTCGGGCAGTGATCCCCTTGTAGCAGCAGATGATCGAGACCAGGACTCCGAAGATCAGGCACTTGATCTCGCCGCCGTAGAGGTCCTGCAGCGTGCCCTCGGTGAAGAAGGTGCTGAGGAAGGCGCCGGGGTTGACCCCCACCAGGTGCACCGAGGTGAGGTAGCCGCTCAGGCAGGTGAAGGCGATCATGGGGATGTTGTAGAGGGCGGTCATCAGGGCCATCGCGGCGAAGCGCGGCACCACGATGAAGGCGATGTTGCTGATCCCCATCACCGAGAGCGCCTCGAGCTCGTCGCGCACCTTGCGGGCACCGAGGTCGGCGGTGATCGCCGTCCCCGCCACCGCCGCCACCATCAGCCCGGTGGCCACCGGGGCGAACTCGCGGACGTTGGCGAGCACCATGAAGCCGCCCACCCGGTAGTCGGCGCTGGCGATCTTGAAGAAGGTGCCCGCCTCGAGGGCGACGATGGCGCCCCAGCCGAAGCCGGTGAGCAGGAGCGGCACGAAGCAGACGGTCATGATGAACCGGCACTGCTCGAGGAACTCGGCGAGGTAGAAGGGCCGGCTGAAGATCCCCCGGACGGCCTGGGCGAGGAGGATCGACTGCTCGCCGAGCGTGGTGAGGCCCTGACGTGCGCGGCCTACCACGAAACCGTCTCTTCCATCGACTTCCAGCCAGCCCAGCGGGCGGGCAGTGAGCTGCTCTCTCGTCGGCGCCCCGGCCTCGCCGTCCCCCTGGGGGCACCCTGAGTATAGGTGACCCTCCAAGGTGATGCGTCACCGTTCGGTGTCGAGGCGGCGGGCGCCGTATGCTGCCGCCCATGCCCACGGCGCCGCTGCTCAGCGTGGTCATCCCCACCCGCAACGAGGCGGCCAACCTCCCCGTGCTGGTCGAGCGGCTGCGCTCCGCGCTCGACGGCATCGCCGCCGAGCTGTGCTTCGTCGACGACAGCGACGACGACACCCCCGCCCAGCTCGAGGCGCTCGCCGGCGCCTCCGGCGGAGCGGTCCGCTGCCTGCTGCGCCAGGGCCCGGAGCGCGACGGCGGCCTGAGCACCGCGGTGGTCAGCGGCCTCCGCATCGCCACCGGCAGCTTCGTCTGCGTCATGGACGCCGACCTCCAGCACCCCCCGGAGGTCATTCCCACGATGCTGGCGGCGGCCACCGCCGGCGCCGACCTGGTGGTGGCCAGCCGCTACGTCGAGGGCGGCTCGCGCGGAGGCCTCGACGGCGCCGGCCGCCGCCTGGTCAGCCGCGGGGCCACCGGGGTGGCACGCGGCCTCTTCACCGAGGCGCGGCGCAGCACCGACCCGCTCTCCGGCTTCTTCCTCTGCCGCCGCGCCCTCGCCGACGGCATCGAGTTCCGCCCGGTGGGATTCAAGATCCTGCTCGAGCTGCTGGTGCTGCTGCCCCGGGAGGTGCGGGTGGTGGAGGTGCCGCTGCGGTTCATGCCCCGGGAGCGCGGCACCAGCAAGGCCAGCGCCCGCCAGGGCCTCCTCTACCTCCGCCACCTGCGCTCGCTCTTCCTCGACGTCAAGGGCTCGGCACGGCGCTGGAAGTTCGGGCTGGTCGGGGTCAGCGGCCTGCTCGTGTTCCTCCCCCTGCTCGCGCTGCTCAGCGGGCCGGTGGGCCTCCACCCGCTGCTCGCGGTGGTGCCCGCCTACGCGGTGGCGCTGGCGTGGAACACCACCCTCAACCGCCTCTGGACCTACTCCGACCGGCGCCGCCGTGCCGGTGGCGAGGGGCTCGCCTCGTACCTGCACGGCGCCGGGCTGTCCGGGGCGCTGATGTACGGCACCTACGCGCTGCTGGTCGAGACCGGCCGGCCGGCGGACGGTGCCGGGGCGGTCGCCGCGCTGGTGGCGATGGCGGCGAACGCGGCGCTGAACTGGACGGTGGTGCGCCGCCGGCCCACGGCGTGGACCGACGTGGCCGTGAACCGAGGCGTCCAGGCCGCCCTCGCCGAGCTCGCCGCCGCGGTGGGCGCCGACCGCGCCTATCTCCTCCCCGCCGCTCCCCACCCCGCCGGCGGCGCCGTGCCCGGCGCCCTGCTCGCGCGGGTGGTGGCCGGCCAGCGCCCCGCGCTCTGGACCGAGGCCGCCTCCCACCGGCCCCAGCGGCGCAGCAACATCGAGAAGCGCTCGACCCTGCTGCTCCCGCTGGTGCGCGACGGCGAGGTGCTCGCCGTGGTGGTGTGCGAGCGGCGGGCGACCAGCGGCTTCGACGACCAGGCGCTGGAGACCGCGACGGGGGCGGTCGACGGCCTGGTCACCGCCCTCGCGGGCATCGACGACCCGCTGCCGGTGGCGGCTCCGTCCGGGCGCTGACGCGAGCGGGCGAGGTCAACCCCCGGCACGGGGGCGCCGACGTGCCATCATCGCCGCCGCCTCTCCCTTCCCTCAGGAGGTCTCCCCCGATGCGCGCACGCCTCCGATCCGCCGCCGCAGCAGCAGCCGCCGTGGTGCTGGTGCCGCTGCTCGGCGGCTGCGGGAGCGGCGCCGGCGCGCTGCGCATCGGCGCCGTCTTCCCGCTGACCGGCCCGCAGTCGGGCGGCTACGCGCGGGAGGAGCTCACCGGCGTGGAGATCGCCCGCGACCTGGTCAACGCCGACGGCGGCGTCGCCGGGCGACCGCTGGAGCTCGACCTCCGCGACCTGCCCGGCCGCGACGTCGGTCCGCAGCGGGCCGAGGAGCTGCGCCGCGACGGGGTGCCGGTGGTGCTCGGCGCCTACAGCTCCGACCTCTCCATGCCGGTGAGCTACGCCACCGCCACCGCCGGGATGGTGTACTGGGAGGCGGGCGCGGTCGCCGACCAGCTGACCGGTCGCGGGCTCGACCGGGTCTTCCGGGTGGGCGCGACCGGCTCCAACCTCGGCGACAACTCGGGGCGCTTCGCCGCCACCCAGCTGGCGCCGATGATCGGTCGCCCCGCCGCCTCCCTCCGGGTCTCGCTGGTGGTCGCCGACGACGACTACGCCCGCTCCGTGGCCGACGCCGCCACCGCCACGGTGCGGGCGGCGGGGATGCAGGTGGTGAGCACCGGCACCTACTTCCCCGCGGCGCCGCGCTTCGAACCGGTCATCGCCGCCATCAAGGCCGCCCACCCCGACATCCTCATCCTCGCCTCGCACATCCCCGACGGGGTCGCGTTCCGCAAGGCGATGCTGGCCGCGGACGTGCGGGTCGCCGCCTTCATCGGCTCGACCATGGCGCAGTGCATGCCCGACTTCGGCGAGCTGCTCGGCCCCGCCGCGGTGGGGGTCTTCGCCTCCGACCGCCCCGGTGGCGGCTTCGACCCGGCGACGCTGCGGCCGGAGGGCCGGACGCTCTATGCCCGCCTCGCCGCGGAGTGGAGGAACCGGCTCGGCGGCGCCCCGACCGAGGAGGGGCTGAGCGGCTTCAGCGCCGCCTGGGCGCTCCTCCACGACGTCCTCCCCCGCGCCGCGGCGAGCGGCGGCCTCGACCCCGCGCACATCGCCGCCGCCGCCCGCGCCTCCGACCTGCCCGAGGGCTCCCTCCCCAACGGGGCCGGGCTGCGCTTCTCGACCGACTCCGCCCGGCTCGGCCAGAACCTCCGCGCCGCCGCGGTGATCTGGCAGTGGCAGGCGGTGCGCCACAGCGTGGTGGTCTGGCCGGCGGTCTACGCCACCGGCCGCGCCGAGCTGGTGCCGCCGGCGCAGTGATCGGCGCCCGCTCCCTGTCCGAGGGGCCGGCCCGCAGCGTCCTGCTGCTCGGCGGCCTGGCCGCCGCCATGACCGTGCGCGTCGCCGCGGGCCTGGGCACCACCGGCGCCGGGGCGCTGTTCGCGGTGCTGCTGCTCGGCACCGCCGCCGCGGCGGGATGGCGGCCGGCGCCGCCCCGGGCCCGCGCCGTCGCCGCCGGGGTGGCCGGGGCGGCGGTGCTCTGCGCCGCCCCGGTGCTGCTCCGCCGCGGCGGCCACACCCTGGTGCTGGGCCCGGCGCCGATCGGGCTCCTCCCCGCCTGGGCCGCGGTCACCGTGCTCATCGCCGTCGCGGAGGAGGCGCTGCTCCGCGGCGTGCTCATGGACACGGTCACGTCCTGGGCCGGCGAGCTCACCGCCGTGGCCATCGCCGCCGTCGCCTTCGCGCTGCTCCACGTGCCCCTCTACGGCTGGCGGGCGGTGCCCCTCGACCTCGCCGTCGGGGTCTGGCTCGGCGGCCTGCGGCTGGCCACCGGTGGGATCGCCGCTCCCGCCACCGCCCACGCGGTCGCCGACCTGGTGGCCTGGTGGCTGCGGTGACGGCGGCGCGGCGGGCCGCCGCCACGCTCGCCGCCGGAGGGGCGCTGCTCGCCCTGGCCTGGAGCGTGGGCCCGCGCTCGGCGCCGCCGCTCTACGACGGCGGACCGATCGTCGCCGAGCCCTACCGCTACCTCCACCCCCCGGCGGGGTTCACCAACACCAAGCCCCCGGGGACCATCGACGTGACCCTCAGGCTCGAGGGCGGCCAGAGCCCGGCGACCGCCGAGACCACCGACGAGCAGCCCGCCCAGGCTCAGCTGCTGGCCGCCCAGGGGGCCTTCACCGTGCCGCCGGGCGCGACCGCGGTGCGGGTCACCATCGCGCCGGTGGAGCCCCCGGCGGTCGCCCCCGCCGGGGGCCGCATCGCCGGCAACGTCTACCGCTTCGCGGTCACCGCCGTGCCCGGCGCCACGCCGATGCCGCTGCTCCCCGGCCAGCAGATCACGCTGGTGCTCCGCGGACCCGCGGGCGTGGCCAACCCCACCCTCGAGGTCTGGGACGGCGCCCGCTGGAACCGCGCGGAGACCACGCCCCTGGGCAGCAGCTCGCCGGACACCTACGCCGCCAACCTCACCATGCTCGGAGACATGGCGCTGGTGACCCCGCCGGTCGCCGCCGCGGACAGCGGGGGAGGTGCCGCCCTGATCGTCACCGCCGTGGTCGTCGCCGTGGTCGTGGTGTCGGCGGCGGCGGTGCTGGTGCTGCGTCGCCGGTAGCGGCCGGCCCGCTCCTACAGCCGCGGACCCGAGAGCCAGCCCTCCAGCTCGGTGATCCAGCGCGAGCTGGGCGGGCCCATCCCCGCGCCGGGCACGCCCAGCCTCTGCAGCACCGGCCGGCGCCGCTCCAGGCGCAGGGTGCGCCGGTGGGGAAGGCCGCCGAGCCGCTGCGCCTCCTCGAGCGCCGCCTCCTCGTCGGCGGTGGCGTCGACCAGGCCGAGGTCGAGCGCCCTCTCGCCGAGCCAGACCTCGCCGGTGGTGACCCGCGCCAGGCGCTCGCCGTCGAGGTGGCGGGCGCCGGCCACCGCCGCGGTGAAGCGTCGGAAGATGGCGTCGACCAGCTCCTGCTCCTTGGCGCGGTCCTCGTCGGTGGGCTCGCGCCAGGGGGCCCCGAGGTCCTTGAACGGCCCGGTCTTGGTGATCAGCATCTGCGCGCCGATGCGCTTCAGGGTGTCGACGAGGATGGGCCGGGCGTTGATCACCCCGATGGAGCCGACCACCGCGCCGGGGAAGGAGAGGATGCGGCTGGCGCCGCAGGCGAGGAAGTAGGCGCCCGAGGCGCCGGTGCCGCGGAACCACGCCACCACCGGCTTGCGCTCGGCGAGGCGTCGCACCGACACGTAGAGCTGCTCGGAGGCGACCGCGCCGCCCCCCGGCGAGTCGATGTCGAGGAGCACGCTGCGGATGCGCTCGCTGTCGGCGGCCTTGCGCAGCAGGCGCTGCATCTCCTGGGTGCGCACCGCCCCCCCGATCACCCCGCGGATGGGGATGAGGCCGATGCGGCGACGGTCGGCCACGGCGGCGAGCCGGTCGGGAAGGAGCTGTGTGATCGCGGCGGGCGCTGTCATGTCCCGGGGATGGTACGGGCCCGGAGGGCCGTCGGCGCGGCCGGCCGTCACCGCACTGTGAGGAGCCCGTCCCCGGACCCGCGCCCGATGACGCGTAGGCTCGCCCGGTGAGGTTTCGAACCTGCCGTGGCTGTGGCTGTCCGTGGAATCGCGCCGGCAACCTGCTGTGCGCCGACTGCCACCGCATGCTCGCCTTCGCCCGCCCTCCGCGGGCCGCGCGCCGGCTGGTGGCCACCGCCGTCCCGGCGATGGCGCTGGGGCCGGCCACCCTCCGCGTGCCCTTCGGCCCGCGAGCCGGCGAGCCCGTCTCCGCCACCCGCCTGGCGCTCGGCGCGAGCACCGACGGTCCCGGCCTGCGCCTCTGCATGAGCCTGATCATGGTCGCCGCGGCGCTACTGGTGGTGCTCTCGCTCATGACCGTGCGTCCTTAAGTCTGCCGGGTCGGCCGGCACGCGCGGGTTCCGGCTCTTGGTCGGGCGCGGAGGCCTTCGGC
>JAXDLS010000041.1:0-2552 GCA_034666485.1 Chloroflexota bacterium | reverse complement strand
CATCCCTTCCCGCCCCTCCCGCCAGCGCGCAGGTGCAGCACCGGAGGGCTCCTCATCACATCGGTCGCAGCGAATGTCGAGGGGGCGAGAGTGTAGGAGATTCGAAGCGCCGCCTGCAATTGACGCTCTTGATGTCGTGTGAAACTGTCCGACCTGTCAGAAAGCCGGTGGCACGGTGAGCAGCGCGCCCCCGCGCACGGCGGTGGGAGGGCGCAGCCCGCAGGCGCTCCAGGCGGTCGCCGGCATGCCGATGTCGGCGACCACGACACGGCCGGCGCGCGCCCTGCCCGCGTCGGTCCACAGGCCGCTCTTGACCGCGGTGAGGGTGCACGTGACCTCGGCGCGCACGCACGGGTCGTGGGCCTCGCCGGTGCTGGCGTCGAGCCCGCTGGGGACGTCGACGCTGAGCACCCGGGCGCCCTCGAGCGCGGTGATGGCGCCGGCGTCGGGAGGGCGCGGGGCGCTGCGCAGCCCGGTGCCGAGCAGGGCGTCGACGCAGAGGTCGGCGGCGGCCGCGGTGGCGGACAGCCGCGCGCCGGCGTCGCCGGCGGCGGTCACCGTCACCCCGGCGCCGCGGGCGGCGCGCAGCTGCTCGACCACGGCGCCGCGCAGCCGCGCCTCCTCGCCGGCCACCACCGCCTCGACCGCGCAGCCCCAGGCGCGCAGGTGGCGGGCCGCGACCAGGCCGTCGCCGCCGTTGTTGCCCCGCCCCGCGGCCACCAGGACCCGCGCCGGCCGGCGGCCGAGCATCCGCCAGGCGCAGCGCGCCACCTGCCAGCCGGCCACCTCCATGAGCATGAGGATGTCCACACCGGCGGCGACGGCGGCGGCGTCGAGGGCGGCGAGCCGGTCGGCGGGCAGCGCCCCGTAGCGCCGCTCCAGCGCGGCCGCGCTCATCCGCCCTCCCCCAGGGAGATGCGCACCGTGGCGCCCGCGTCCGGCCCCCCCAGCCGCGACGCGGGTGCGCCCCGGGCGGCGACCTCGAGGTGGCCGGCGCTGCCCGTCACCAGCGCGAGCCCGCCGCCGATCTCGGCGTAGGTGCGGACCACCCGGCGGGTGCCGCCGCCGGTCCAGGACGCCGCCACCGGGGGCACACCGCCGAGGTCGGTCACGCGAGCGGTGGTGATGGCGTTGCCGAAGTGGTCGACGACGCACACCCGGGCGTCGAGCGCCGCGCCCACGCGGCGGGGGAAGGCGGCGGCGAGCAGAACCGGGTCGTGCACCGGCTCGCCGCAGTCCTCGAGGGTCGCGCCGGCGGCGAGGCGGGCGGCGACCGGGGCGAGGAGGTCGCGGCCCGCGAAGGTCGGAGCGGCGTCCTCCGGGCAGGGGAGGGAGACGCAGCGGCGCTCACGGGCCTCCTCCCAGAGCCAGGTGCAGAGACCGTTGTCGGGGGCGACGCAGCGCACCCCGCCGGCCTCGAGGGCGAGGGCGCGGCGGTCGGTGCCCACCCCCGGGTCGACCACCGCGCAGAGCACCGTCCCGGCGGGGAAGGCCCGGGCCAGCGCCTTGAGGTGGTAGGCGCCGGCGAGCACGTCGCCGGGAGGGACGCCGTGGGTGCCCACCGCCCAGCGCAGGCCGGGGTCGACCGACCAGAGGGCACCGCCGAGCGCCGCGGCATAGGTGTCGTCGGTGCCGTAGTCGGTGACCAGCACCACGGCGTGGCGCGGCTCGGACATGGCCCTGTAGGGTAGGGCCGGTGAACGGCGTCGATGTGGAGCGGGAGGCGGTGGCGGTCGAGCCCGCCGGGCCGCGGGCGCGGCGCCCGGCATGGGCGTTCGCGGTGGTCGTGATCGCCGTGCTCGGCGTCGCCGCCGCCCTGGTGGTCGGCATCCGCGGCCTGCTGGGCGACCCGGTGCGCTCCACCGCCGCCGACGGCACCACCCTGCTGGTGGGGAGCTTCGAGCCGCTGGCCTGCGCCGGCTGCGGCCCCCAGGGCTACATCCAGGACGGGGCGCGCAGCGTCTTCGTCCGCCTTCCCGCGGGCTGCCCGGAGCCGGCGCGCGAGGCCCACGTCGAGGTGCACGCCCGGCCCGCCCCCGACCTCGGCAGGCACGCGTTCCTCGCCGTGAGCTGCCCGGCGGGCTGATCCCGGTCCTGGAGGGTCACCGGCGCCGCCGAGCCGTTACCAGGTGGAGCGACGACGTCGCGGCTCACGGGAACATGCGCCGGAGGCGCGCTCCGCCTCGCAGCGGCTTCGCTGGCGTCCAAGGACGATGAGCGCGCGAAGCGCGCGTCGCCGGCGATGTCTTTGGCGCGAGCGGGGAGGCGTACGCCTCCCCCGGTAAAAGCCGATGCCCGGACAGAAAAACGGGGGAGGCACACGTGCCTCCCCCGTTCTTCAACCCCAGCGGGTTGTCAGTACTCCGGCATCGGCGGCGCGGCGGCCGCCTTCCGGTCGGGGATGTCGGTGATCAGGGCCTCGGTGGTGAGCAGCAGGCCCGCGATCGAGGCCGCGTTCTGCACCGCCGAGCGGGTGACCTTGGTGGGATCGATGATCCCCGCCTTGATCATGTTCACGAACTCGCCGGTGGCGGCGTTGAAGCCCTCACCCC
>JAXDLS010000040.1:0-3992 GCA_034666485.1 Chloroflexota bacterium | reverse complement strand
GTGTCCGGCGGCGGCCCCGGTGCGATGCTCGGGCTGATGCGCGGCACCCTGGTGCAGGTCTTCGGCTACGCCGTCGACGTCCTCTTCCTGCTCACCGGGGGGATCACCGCGGTGGGCGTGGTGCTCGCCGTGATGCTGCCCACCGGCAGGCCGCGGAGGGCCCCCGCCGCGTAGGGGAAGCCCAGCGAGCCTGTCGCCGGAGTCAGCTCCGGTGGATCTTCACCGTGCAGCTCATCCCCGGCACCAGGTGGAGCCCCCGGGTGTCGGTGAGCAGGATCTTCACCGGGATCTCCTGGGTCACCTTCTGGAAGTTGCCGGTGCTGTTGCTCTGGGGGAGCAGCGAGAACACCGAGGCGGCGGCGCTCTCCACCTGCTGCACCGTGCCGGTGAGCGGGGCCGAGAAGGCGTCGACGGTGACGTCCGCGGTCTGCCCGGGCCTGACGTCGCCGATCGCGGTCTCGTCGACCCGGGCGGTGACGAAGACCTGCTGGAGGTCGTAGGCGGTGGCCAGGGTGGTGCCCGCCGCCACCTGGTCGTTGGGGAGGGCGTGCTCGGCGGCGACCACGCCGTCCTGGGGCGCGCGGATGCTCAGCACCGGGTTCACCCCGCTGCCGTTGCCGAGGCGGAGCACCCCGACCACGTCGCCGGCGTGGAACGAGCTGCCGAGCTGGCCCCTCCAGGTCAGCAGGGTGCCGTTGGCGGGGGCGGTGATGACGATCGCGTCGCCGTCGATGTTGGCGTTGTCGGTGCTGATGAACTGGCGGGCGGTGGTGAGGAACGAGTAGAGGAAGGCCACGCCGATGAGCACGGCGAGCAGGGCGATGGCGCCGATGGCGAGCATCCGGGTGCGTCCGCTCATCCGCCCGCCGCCGGGCGGAGCGACCTCGACGGGCGGGGGCGGCGGGGGCGGCGGCGCCGCCTTGGCGGCCGGCGGCCGCCGGGTGCGTGTCGTCGTCCGGCCGCCGCCCTTCGCGGGCCGGCCCACCAGCTCGCCTTCGCCTTCTGCCATGTCCGAATCCCTTCCCTGTGGGTGGGGGCGTCCAGCCCCCTACGCCGGTGCGGCCGCGCCGCCTCCGCCGTCCTGCCGTGTCAGCGACCCGGTCAGCGCCCGGAGCCCGCGCACCAGCGCGCCGAGGTCGTCCTCCTCGAGCCGGGCGAGGCCATGCCGGAGCATCTTCGAGCTTCCGGCGCGCAGCCGGGTGACCAGCCGCTCCCCTGCGGGGGTCAGCTCGGCGAGGGTGCGCCGGCGGTCGACGGCGTCCTCACGCCGCGAGGCGTAGCCGCCGCTGACCAGGGCCTCGACCAGGGTGCTGGCGGTGGGGAGGCTGACGCCGAGCTCGCGAGCCAGCCCGCCGATGGTGAGCGAACCATGACACGCGATCCCGAACAGCGCCTTGAGGCGCGGCATGCTCAGCTGCAGCCGGCTCCACTCGGGGGTCGAGAGGGTGTGCCGGAACACCAGGCGCTGCAGCTCGATGGCTTCGTCGACAAGCGATTCCTGCGACGTCGGTCCAGCGAAGGTTTCCGGCTGCAACATGGTTATACGAGCATAAAGCATCGTCTCGGCGGGTGCCCCCACCGAAACCGCGGTGCTGCTCTCGCCGTCCCCACGGAGGGGCCGGCGGCGACTGGGAAGGAAGGGAAGGCACGTGGCAGGACGGATGCGGTCCGGACTCACGCCGTCGCGAGCCGCGAGCGCCGGGCTCGTCGTGGTCGCGCTGGTCATCGTCGCCCTGGTGCTGCGCAGCCTCCTCACCCCGGCCCCGCCGGTGGCGCCGACGCTGCGCACCGCCGTGGTCATCCGCGACACCGTGCGCACCGTCGCCTCCGAGGCGGGCACGCTGGTGCCGGTGGACCAGCAGAACGTCAACTTCCGCCAGGCCGGCCAGCTCCGCGAGGTGACGGTCAAGGTCGGCGACCACGTCAAGGCCGGCCAGGTCCTCGCCAGGATCGACGACCGCTCCCTCCAGAACACCCTCGCCCAGGCGCTGCAGCGCCAGCAGCAGGACGCGGCGACCCTCAACGGCACGGTCACCGGCAACCAGGTCTCGACCGCGCAGCACAACGTCGACGCCGCGCAGACCACGCTCGCCAGCGCCCAGCGGCAGGCCGACCTCACCACCCAGCAGGACGCGGTGACGGTCGCCCAGGACCAGTCCTTCCTCGGCCGCGACGCCTCGGTGCTCGCCAAGGACCAGGGCGCGCTGAACCACGACGCCGCGCTGCTCGCCCGCGACCGCTCCCGGCTCGACGCCGACACCGCGGTCCTCCAGCGCGACCAGGCGGTCCTCGCCCAGGACCAGGCCCAGCTGGCCAGGGACCAGGGTCGCCTCGCCACCGACCAGACCACCCTCCAGCAGGACCAGGCCGCGCTCACGCGGGACCAGGCCGCCCTCCAGCAGGACCAGGCCGCCCAGCAGAAGGACTGTCCACCGCCCACCGGCACCGGCCCGACACCGCAGAGCACCGCCTGCACCGATGACACCAACCGGATCACGAGTGACAACAACCGGATCAGCAGCGACCAGAGCAGGATCAAGAGCGACCAGAGCAAACTCAAGCCCGACCAGGACCAGGTGACCAAGGACCAGGCCGTGGTGGCCAAGGACGGCGCGCCGGTCGCCCAGGACCAGGCCCAGGTCCAGACCGACTCGACCCAGGTGGGCATCGACGCCGGGCAGCTGAGCGTCGACCGTCAGCTGGTGTCCCAGGACAGCACCCACGTCGAGCAGGACCAGACCACGCTCCGCGCCGACCTCCAGAAGCAGGCCGGCGACAGGATCGCCAGCGACCGCGCCGTCAGCGACGCCCAGGCCGCGCTCCAGTCGGCGCAGGACGCGCTCGGCGGGCAGACGACGCTCCGGCCCAACACCATCGCAGGCCAGCAGGCGGTGGTCTCCTCCGACCAGGCCGCGGTCGACACCGCCCGCCAGAACGTCGAGGAGGCGACCCTGGTCGCACCCGTCGACGGCACCGTGGCGAGCATCAACGGCGCCCCCGGCGAGCCCGTGACCGTGGGCCAGAACCAGACCCCACGCGCCCCGGGCAGCACCGCCCCGCTTCCCGACACCAGCGCCGGCGGCCCCCTCGGCGGGTCGAGCCTGTCCACCGGCGGCACCTCCGCGACCCAGGCCTTCATGGTGCTGAGCGACGTGCACAGCTTCCAGGTGGTGGCCACCGTCGCCGAGCTCGACGCCGCCCGGGTCAACCCCGGCCAGCAGGTGAAGGTGAGCGTCGACGCCGTGCCCGGCATCTCCCTGCCCGGGACGGTGGTGGCGGTCCAGCCGGTCGCCACCCTGATCCAGAACGTCACCAACTACCTGGTGACGGTCGGCCTCGACTCCCTCGACAAGCGGCTGCGCTCGGGCATGACCGCGCACGCGGCGGTCGCCGTCAGCGAGGCGCGCCAGGTGCTGGCGGTGCCCAGCATCGCCATCCAGCACTCCGGCGGGAGGAGCTCCGTCATCGTGGTGCGCCGCGACGGCACCCAGGCGCCGGTCGACGTCCGGACCGGGCTGGTGGGTGACAGCACCACCGAGGTGGTCTCCGGCCTCAGCGAGGGCGACCACGTCCTCCTGCCCGACGTGACCCCGCCGGGCGCGCTGGCGAGGCAGCCGCTGAGCTGAGCCTCAGGCCGAGGTTCGGAGCAGGCGGTCGACGGTGATCGGGAGGTCGCGCACCCGCACCCCGGTGGCGTGGTGGACGGCGTTGGCGACGGCGGCGGCCACCCCGGTGATGCCGATCTCGCCGATGCCCTTGGCGCCCACCTCGCTGATGTAGGGGTCGAACCCGTCGATCCAGAGCAGGTCGATGGCGGGGATGTCGGCGTGCACGGGGATGTGGTAGTCGGCGAGGTCGCGGACGATCACCCGGCCGCTGCGCTCGTCGAGCGCGCCCTCCTCGGTGAGCGCCATGCCGATGCCCTGGATGATCCCGCCGGCGAGCTGGCTGCGGGCGGTCACCGGGCTGAGGATGCGGCCGGCGTCGAAGCA
>JAXDLS010000039.1:0-3311 GCA_034666485.1 Chloroflexota bacterium | reverse complement strand
GTGCTGATCCCGGCCGCCGCCGGCGTCGCGGTGCTGGGGTCGGCGCTGGCGGTGCCGGGATGGTCACCGGGCTCGCAGGCGGCCGCGGCGACGGTGCCGCAGCGCCTCGTGCTCCTCCACGGCGACGTCCCGCTGCCCCTGGCCGGCGGGACCCTCCTCCACACCGTGCTGCTGACCGCCGCGTTCGCCGCCCTCGGCGCCCTGCTGGCGCTGCGCCTCCCCTCCGGGCGGGAGCGCGCCTCCGCCTGAGCCGTCTCTTGCCGATCTCTTACCCCGCTCTTACGCCGCTCTTGAACCCCAGCCCCGATGCTCGACGGGGCGGAGAGAGACGGAGGGATGACGGTGGTCCTCGATCCCACGGGTGCTCGGTGAGCGGCGGCCCCGCCGTCCTGACCCTGGAGGACGTCTCCAAGACCTACGGCTCGGGCGAGACCGTGGTGCGGGCGCTGTGCTCGGTGTCGCTGGAGGTCAACCGCGGTGACTTCGTCGCCATCATCGGGCCGTCCGGCTCGGGCAAGTCGACGCTGATGAACATCCTGGGATGCCTGGACGTGCCCACCTCGGGGCGCTACCTCTTCGCCGGCGACGACGTGATGCGGCTGAGCGACGACCAGCTGGCGCGGATCCGCAACCTGCGCATCGGCTTCGTGTTCCAGCAGTTCCACCTGCTGAAGAAGCTCAGTGCGTGGCGCAACGTGGAGCTGCCGCTGCTCTACCGCCGTGCCCGGGGACGCCGCGAGAAGGCGCTGGCGGCGCTCGCCATGGTGGGTCTCGATCACCGCGTCGACCACACCCCGAACCAGCTGTCCGGCGGGCAGCAGCAGCGCGTCGCCATCGCCCGTGCCCTGGTCACCGACCCCGAGCTGATCCTCGCCGACGAGCCCACCGGCAACCTCGACACCTCCTCGACCGCCGAGATCCTCGCCATCCTCGAGCAGCTCCACCGCGAGGGCCGGACGATCGTGCTCATCACCCACGATCCCGACATCGCCGCGGTGGCGGCGCGGGTGGTGAGGATCAGCGACGGCGTGCTCACCGAGGAGGTCGTCAGGGCGGTCACCGGCCGCCGTGCGGCGGCAGCCCGCACTCGTCCCCGCGCTCCCCGCCGCCGGGCGGCGCCGATGCCCGCCGCCGCCGACGAGGCGGCCACGCCGCCGGCCCGGCGCCGGCGGCCCGCCTGAGCCCCGGCGCTCAGCCGGCGCCGCCACCCTCGCCGGGGTGGGCGGCGGTGCCGTGGCGCCGCAGGCCGTCGAAGGCGAGCCGCATCACCACATCGGCGAGGTCGGTGGCCGAGCCGGTGCGGGAGGGCTCGTACCACTCCACCACCGAGTTGATCATGCCGAACAGCAGCCGGGTGGTGAGACGCGGGTCGACGTCGTCGCGGAGGTCGCCGTCCTCGACGGCGCGCCGGACGATGGCGGACACCTCGCGGTCGAATTCGCGGCGGCGCTGCAGCGCCCACTGCTCGGCGTCGGTGTTGCCGCGCACCCGCAGCAGCAGGGTGACGTAGGGAAGCTCATCGACGAGCACCTGCACCGAGACGCGCACCACGTGCTCGAGCCGGTCGATGGCGCGGCCGGTGCGCGCCTCGGGCTGCTCGAGCATGGCGAAGAGCCCGTCGAGGGCACGGCTCACCGCCAGCCGCAGCAGCTCCTCCTTGCTGCGAACGTGGTGGTAGATCGACGACTTGGTGATGCCGGTGGCGTGGGCGAGGTCCTCCATGCTGGTGCCGTCGTAGCCGCGCTGGTTGAAGGCCTCGACGGCCACCGCGAGGAGGCTCTGCGGGGTGTAGGCGACGCGCCCGCGGGAGCGGCGCCGCCGCGCCGCAGCTTTGGGGGCGTCGACCCGCTGCACTGCGCGAGCCCTCATGCGTGTTCCTCCGGCTCTGGGCGCAACCGCGCCAATGATTGGGGGGAATCCCGATTGTGCGGACTCCGGGGCTTCTCCGCGGGTAGCCTTGACACGGTTCGAACCCGGTCCATACACTCGGATGGTACACGACCGAACGTTCGGACGGGCGCCGACGGACGATCAGAGGCGAGATCGTGGCAGCGAGCGGCAGCGAGGCCTTCGAGGAGCAGTTCCAGCGCACCGTTGAGGCCGATCAGCGGGTCGAGCCACGCGACTGGATGCCCGACGCCTACCGCTCCAGCCTGGTCCGCCAGATTGCGCAGCACGCCCACTCCGAGATCATCGGGATGCAGCCCGAGGGGAACTGGATCACCCGGGCTCCCTCGCTGCGGCGCAAGGCGATCCTCATGGCCAAGGTCCAGGACGAGGCCGGCCACGGGCTCTACCTGTACGCCGCCGCCGAGACCCTCGGGGTGTGCCGCGAGGACCTGCTCGACATGCTCCACGGCGGCCGCCAGAAGTACTCCACGATCTTCAACTACCCCACGGTCACCTGGGCGGACGTCGGCGCCATCGGCTGGCTGGTCGACGGCGCCGCGATCACCAACCAGATCCCGCTGTGCCGCTGCTCCTACGGCCCCTACGCGCGGGCGATGACGCGCATCTGCAAGGAGGAGTCGTTCCACCAGCGGCAGGGCTTCGAGCTGCTCCACACCCTCTCCCACGGCACCGCGGCGCAGCGGGCGATGGCCCAGGACGCGGTGAACCGGTGGTGGTGGCCGTCGCTGATGATGTTCGGCCCCCCGGACGGTGACTCCGCGCACGGCGCGCAGTCGATGGCGTGGCGGATCAAGCGCCACTCCAATGACGAGCTGCGCCAGCGCTTCGTGGACATGTGCGTTCCTCAGGCGGCGGTGCTCGGGCTCACCCTCCCCGACCCCGCGCTGCGCTGGAACCCGGAGCGCGGCCACCACGACTTCGGCGCCATCGACTGGGACGAGTTCCGCGCCGTGGTGCGCGGTGACGGGCCCTGCAACCGCCAGCGCGTCGCCCACCGCGTCGCCGCCCACGAGGAGGGACGCTGGGTGCGCGAGGCGGCGCTGGCGTATGCGGCGAAGCGCCGGCGGCAGAGCGGGGCGGCGGCGTGAGCCAGGAGCGCGGCTGGCCGCTCTGGGAGGTGTTCGTGCGCAGCCGCCGCGGGCTCTCCCACACCCACGCCGGGAGCCTCCACGCCCCCGACGCCGAGATGGCGCTGCGCAATGCGCGCGACGTCTACACGCGGCGCAGCGAGGGCTGCAGCATCTGGGTGGTGCCGGCGGGCGCCATCACCGCCTCGTCCCCCGACGAGAAGGACCCGTTCTTCGCCCCCGCCGCCGACAAGGTCTACCGCCACCCCACCTTCTACGACATCCCCGACGGGGTCCGGAACCTGTGACCGACACCGAGCTCCGGGCGGCGTC
>JAXDLS010000038.1:0-3219 GCA_034666485.1 Chloroflexota bacterium | reverse complement strand
CGAGGGGGTCAACGAGGAGATGCCCGGCAGGCTGTCGCCGACCCGCGACTGCCGGCGGCAGGACGACCTTCCCGCCGCGGCGCGGGCCTACAACACCCGCCTCGGCGAGGTCAGCGGCGCGCCCGTGGAGGGCGTCTCGGTCGGCCCCGACCGCGAGCACACCATCGTGCTGGGCTCGCTGATCCCCTGAGCGAGAGCCGGCCGCCGGTGGTCTCGGGCGACCCGCTATCCTCGGCACGGTGATCACCGCTGCCCGCCGGGCGGCCGCCGCCGTCCTCGTCGCCCTCGTCGCCCTCCTGGTGGCGGGCACGTCGCCGGCGATCGCCGCGGACTGGGGCAGCGCGGGTGCGCTGCCCGGGCTGGGTGGGTCGCGGATCTGGTCGGTGGCCTTCAACCCCGCCCTGCCCGCCACCGCGCTCGCCGCCACCGACGCCGGGCTCTACCGGACCACGGACGGCGGGCGGACGTGGAGGGCGACGGCGGTCCACGGCACCCGGGTCTGGGTGGTCGGCTTCGACGTCCGCCCCGCGCACACCGCCTACGCCGGGCTGGCCGGCGGTGGGGTGCAGCGCAGCGACGACGGCGGCGCCAGCTGGCGCGAGGTGTCCGGCGGCCTCCCCGACCGCAACGTGCGCTCCCTGGCCTTCGGCCTCGGCGGCATGGCGGTGGGCACCAGCAACGGCGTGGCGGTGAGCGTCGACGGCACCAGCTGGCGCCCCGCCGGCCTCGACGGCTTCGACGTCAGCGCGGTGGCGGTGGCCGCCAACTCGCCCCAGTTCACCCTGGTCGCGGGGACCGACGCCGGCCCCGGCACCGGCTTCCTCTTCCGCAACGCCGGCCCCGGCCCCGTCTGGGAGCCGCTCGCCCAGGGCCTCCCCGCCACCGCGGTGGTCTCCTCGCTGAGCGCGGGGCCGCTGCCGCAGTCGGCGCAGTTCCGGCCTCTGGTGGTGGCCACCAACAAGGGCACGTACCACAGCATCGACAGCGGCACCTCCTGGACCCCGAGCAACGGCATCGCCGACCAGCTCTCGGTGACCACCGTCGCCTTCAGCCAGCTCGACCCCAACCTGGTCTACGCGGGCAGCGACGCGGGCGGGAGCACCGGCGGGACCATCCTCCGCTCCACCGACGGGGGCGGCAGCTTCGTCCCCGCCGACAAGGGGCTGCCCGCCGACCGCCGGTCGGTCTCCTCGATCGCCGTGGCCCCGGCCCAGCCGCCGCTGGTGATGATCGCGGTGGTGCCCCCCCAGGGCGGATCGGCGCTGTACAGCCAGGTCGACGACACCGTTCCGCCCCCCGCGGCGATCATCGGGGAGAGGGGCATCGCCCCGGCCAGCTCCGCGTCCCTGCCCCGGGCGGCCCCCACCCCGATGCCGGTGGTGGTCGACCCCCTGATCACCGAGCAGTCCGGCCCGGCGCGGCTCGTCGGGGCGATCTTCCACTGGCCCTTCCCGCTCACCCTCGAGGTGCTGGCGGCGCTCGGCGCCACCGCGCTGGCGCTGCGCCGCCGGCAGCAGCGGCTGGACGTGGACGGGCCACCATGAGCTGCCGCGAGCAGTTCAGCTCCGTCGCCGACTGCATCGCCCGCCTCGACGCCGCCGACTACCTGATCGACCCCGAGGCCGCCACCGTCACCTACCTCGCCACCCGGATGGAGAAGCCGGTGCTGGTCGAGGGGCCTGCGGGGGTGGGCAAGACCGAGCTCGCCCGGGCGCTCTCCCGCGCCCTCGACCGCGAGCTGGTGCGGCTGCAGTGCTACGAGGGGCTCGACGAGGCCAAGGCGCTCTACGAGTGGGAGTACGCCAAGCAGCTGCTCTACACCCAGATCCTCCGCGACAAGATCGGCGAGGCGGTGGGCGATGCCGCCACCCTCGCGGAGGCGGTCGAGCGCATCGCGCTCCAGGACGACGTCTTCTTCAGCGACCGCTTCCTGCTCCCCCGCCCGCTGCTCAAGGCGATCCTCAGCGAGCGCCCGGTGGTGCTGCTCATCGACGAGATCGACAAGGGCGACGCCGAGTTCGAGGCCTTCCTGCTCGAGATGCTCGGCGACTACCAGGTCACCGTGCCCGAGCTGGGCACCCTGACCGCACGGACCCGGCCGGTGACGGTGCTCACCAGCAACGCCCAGCGGGAGCTGAGCGACGCGCTGCGGCGGCGCTGCCTCCACCTCCACCTCGACTTCCCCGGCCCCGAGCGCGAGCGCGACATCATCCGCCGCCGCGTCCCCGAGGCCTCGGCGGAGCTGGCCCGGCAGGTCGCCCACGCGATGGCGAGGCTGCGCACCCTGGGCCTGCGCAAGCTGCCCAGCATCTCGGAGTCGATCGACTGGGCTCGCGCCCTGGTGCTGCTCAACGCCGAGACGCTGGAGCCGGCGGTGATCTCCGAGACGCTGTCGCTGGTGCTGAAGTACGAGGGCGACGTGCGCAAGGGCCGCGAGTCGCTCCACGCGCTGCTCAGCTAGCGGGCGGGCCGTGGACGAGCACATCCTCCAGTTCGTGGCGGCGCTGCGGGCGGCGGGGGTGCGGGGGTCGCCGCCCGAGGCCGCCGACGCGCTGGTGGCCGCGGGCAGCGTCGAGCTCGACGACCGCCGCACCTTCCGGGCGGCGCTGCGCGGCACCCTGGTGAAGCGCAGCATCGACCTCGAGCTCTTCGAGCAGCTCTTCGAGCTCTACTTCTCGCCGTACGGCAGCCGCGGCGGGGTGCTCCCCGGCGTCGACCCCGTCGACGACCTCCCCCCACTGCCGCCGGAGGCGCTCGATGCCCTCGGCGCCGAGCTCCAGGAGCTGCTCGACCGGCTGCTGGAGATGGGCGACCTCGAGCTCGCGCTGCTGGTCCGCGAGGCGGCCCGCGAGGCCCTCGCCGGCCTGGAGTCGCTGCTGCAGCGGGGGATGGCGGGCCGCTCCATCCTCGAGGCCCTGGGCGCGGGCTCGGGCGCCGACGCCGCCCTCGACCGGTTCCAGGCGGCGTTGCGCGCGGCGGGGATGGACGAGGCCTCGGCGCGCGCCTGGCGGGAGCGGATGCGCCGGCAGCTCGACCGGCTGCGGGCCACGGTCCGGGGCACCGTCGACGCCGAGTTCCAGCGCGTCGACGCTCAGCGCCGCCGCGAGCGGCTGCGCTCCGACCTCGGTCGCGCCCCTTTGGGCGCGTTCTCGCCGCGCGAGTCGGCGGAGATGGCGCGGCTGGTGGAACGGCTGGGACGCAAGCTCGACTCCCTGCCCG
>JAXDLS010000037.1:0-7164 GCA_034666485.1 Chloroflexota bacterium | reverse complement strand
CAGGCCGCTGAGCCGGACGGCGCCCATCATGGTGCCTGCCCCGCCGAGCCGCTCGAGCCACGCACTGTCGGTGCGGTGGACGGCGTAGATGCCGCACGCGCACCTCCTACCCGGAGCTCGATGGTCGAGCACCGCGTCCCCTCGCTCGGTGAGATGGCGGGCGACGAGCCTGCGGCCCGACCACACGCACGGCCGCACGCACGACGCCAGCACCGGGCGCCGCTCCTCGTCGAGGATGACGACCCAGTCGCGGAAGCCGATGACGTAGGTGCTCTGCCGTCGCGGACCTAGGCCGGCACCGGCTCCGGCTCGCGCACCGGCTCGGCCGGCGTCTGGGGCGGGGTCACCAGCTCCCGCTCCGGCTCCGGGACCACCTCCACCTCCAGATCCTCCTTCTTTTCGAATGTCACGGCCGCCTCCTCTACCGAACGTCTCCCGCCACGCGCGGAGACGTTCCACCACCCGCTGCACGCTGATCACGCCGATCACAGCACACCCCAATCGCGCGCCGCCGCATATTCCGAGTGTCAGACGAAAGACACTACCAGCCCGCCGCCCGACGCGCGAGTCCCCGGCGGGGTGGGAGGGGGGCCGGCCTGACCTGCCCGGACAGCGTCCGAGGCCGCCCGCAGGGCCTACGCGACGTTTGTGACAGGAGTGGCATGATCGCTCACCCCGTCATGCACGAAGCGCGTCCCCCGCATCAGCGAGGTCAGCGCTCCCACCAGGGACATGGCGATGGCCACACCGAAGACGATCACCAGGCCGGAATGGAACGGAGCGCTGACCAGGTGGGGGAAGAACTCGGGGCCGGTGAGGGTGGCGGCGCTCGACGGCGGCAGGCTGCCGAGCACCTGGGGGCCGAGCAGGCTGCCCATCGGGTTGTAGCCGAGGAAGGCGGCGAAGAGGCTGCCCACCGGGGGCAGACCGGCGAGCCGGGTGGCGGTGGCGTCGGGGACGTGCTGGGCGACCAGGCCGCCGTGCATCGCGGCGGGCAGGGAGCCGGCCAGCCCGGCGACCATCAGCGAGAAGAAGACGCCGATGGAGAGGGTCATCCCCGCGTTCTGGAAGGTGGCGACGATGCCCGAGGCGCTGCCCCGCCGGGAGGCGGGCACCGCGTTCATGATCGCGGTGGTGTTCGGCGCCGCGAAGAGGCCCGAGCCGATGCCGTTGAGAGCGAGCAGCACCGCGAAGACCCGGTAGTCGAAGTCGACGGGGAGCAGCAGCAGCCCGGCGAAGGAGACCGCGGTGAGCAGCAGCCCGCCGCTGGCGAAGGCGCGCGCGCCGAGGCGGTCGGAGAGGTGGCCGGCGAGCGGGCCGGCGACGAGGAACCCGAGGGTCAGCGGCAGCAGGTAGATGCCCGCCCACAGCGGGGTGACGACGAAGTCGTAGCCGTGCAGCGGGAGCCAGATCCCCTGCAGCCAGATGATCAGCATGAACTGCAGGCCGCCGCGGGCGATCGACGACAGCAGCACGGCGGCGTTGCCGGCGGCGAAGGCGCGAACGCGGAAGAGGCGCAGGTCGACCATGGGCTCGCGGTGACGCAGCTCGATGACGCCGAAGGCGGCGAGCAGCGCGGCGCCGCCGCCGAGACCACCGATCACCAGCGGGTTGCCCCACCCCTCGGCGGAGCCGCCGTAGGGCTGGATGCCGTAGGTGATGGCGCCGAGCAGCGCGGTGAGGCCGACGGCGAAGGTGAGGTTGCCCGCCCAGTCGAGGCGGCCCCGCACCCGCTGGCCGAGCTCGTGCAGCGAGCGGTACGCCCAGACCGTGCCGGCGACGCCGAGGGGCACGGAGACGAAGAAGACGGCGCGCCAGTTCCACTCCGAGAGCAGACCGCCGCCGACCAGGCCGATGAACGAGCCCGCCAGCGCGGCCACCTGGTTGATGCCGAGGGCGAGGCCGCGCTGGGTGGTGGGAAAGGCGTCGGCGACGATCGCCGTCGAGTTGGCCATGAGCATGGCCCCGCCCACCCCCTGGACCACCCGCCAGGCGATGAGCCAGAGGGCGCCCGACGCCCCGCCGAAGGGGTCGAGCGCGAGCGCCACCGATCCGGCGGTGAAGACGGCGAAGCCGGCGTTGTAGATGCGCACCCGCCCGTGGATGTCGCCCAGCCGTCCCAGCGAGACCACCAGCACCGCGGTGACCAGCAGGTAGGCCATCAGGATCCAGAGCAGGTATCCGACGTTGCCCGGGGCGAGGGGGTCGAGGTGGATGCCGCGGAAGATCGCCGGCAGCGAGATGATCACGATCGAGCTGTTGATCGTCGCCATCATCACCCCGAGGGTGGTGTTGGAGAGGACCACCCAGCGGTACGAGGGGTGCTCGCGGTCGAAGGCCGGCATTTTCCTTGTCATAAGCGAAGCATATCCGCGATCGCCGGCTCGGGCCGCGGCGGTCACCGCGCCGTGACTGCCGCGCTTGCCCCGTCCGCAGTGCGCGCGTAGGCTTGGACGCAGCGGTGCACGACAGGGGTTTCACGAAGGGGTGCGGCGGGGACGGGGAGGTGGCGAGGATGGATGGACGGAGTCCCGGCGCGGGGCGGACGGCGGCCGGATGAGCCCGCTGCAGACGATCGTCAGCGGCCTGCAGGCGATCGCCGCCCACCGGATGCGCTCGCTGCTCACCTCGCTCGGCATCCTCATCGGCGTCGGCGCGGTGATCATCACCGTCGGCATCGGGCTCGGCACCCGCACCACCATCGCCGCCCGCATCAGCCGGCTCGGCACCAACCTCATCACCGTCACCCCGGGAAGCGTCACCAGCGGTGGCGTGCGCACCGGGCTGGGCGGGGCCACCACCCTGACCCTCGCCGACGCCCGCGCGCTCGCCGACCGCTCGGTGGTGCCCGACGTCGAGGCGGTCGCCCCGGTGGTGCAGCGGACGGCCACGACCATGTCCGCGGGGGCGCAGAACTGGACCGCGGCGGTGACCGGCTCGACCCCGGGGTGGCTGCTCGCCAACGCGCGCCAGCTGGAGAGCGGCGACTTCCTCACCGACGCCGACGTGCGCCACCACACCCACGTCGCCGTGCTGGGACCGACCACCGCCCAGAGCCTCTTTCCCGGCGGCAACGCGGTGGGCAGTCTGGTGACCATCCAGCAGGTGCCCTTCCGCGTCATCGGGGTGCTCGTGCCCCGCGGCGCCCAGGGGCTGTTCAACCCCGACGATCTCGCGGTGGTGCCGCTCACCACCGCCCAGGGCCAGCTGATCGCGGGCGGTTCGCTGACCACGGTGCAGCGCATCCTGCTCAGCGCCAGCAGCCGCGACACCATCGACACCGCCTACCAGGAGGTGAGCAACCTCCTGATGACCACCCACCGCATCGCCGATCCGAGCCAGGCCGACTTCACCGTCACCACCCAGCAGTCGATCCTCGAGGCGCTCGACACCACCAGCACCGCGCTCACCCTGCTGCTCGCCGGGGTCGCCGGCATCTCGCTGCTGGTCGGTGGCATCGGGGTGATGAACATCATGCTGGTGTCGGTCACCGAGCGCGTCGCCGAGATCGGCCTGCGCAAGGCGGTCGGCGCCACCCGCAACGACATCCTGCGACAGTTCCTCATCGAGGCGGCGAGCCTCGGCGCCGCCGGCGGAGTGCTGGGCGTGGGGCTGGGGCTGGTCAGCACCGTCCTGCTCAACCACTACACCTCGCTGCTCACCGTGTTCGCCCCGGCGGCCGCGATCGCCGCGCTGCTCATCGCCGCCGGCATCGGCCTGGTCTTCGGCGTGTTCCCGGCGGTGCGTGCGGCTCGACTGACGCCGATCGACGCCCTTCGCACCTGATCACCTCAGAGCGTGATCGGCGGCGCACCAGCAGGTTGACGGCGAGGGTGGTCAGCACGACGCTGGGCAGCAGCGAGGTGCCGAGCGGACAATAGAACGCTGATTCGGAGGAGTCCAGGCGGGGAAGCATGCGGTCGAGATCTGAAGGAGGACCCGGGATGACCCTTCCCACCCGTCCGCTCGGCACCTCCGGGATGGACATCACCCGCGTCGGCTTCGGGGCCTGGGCGATCGGCGGCGCCGGCTGGAGCTTCGGCTGGGGCGCGCAGGACGACGACGAGGCGGTGGCCGCCATCCGCGCCGCGGTGGAGCGCGACATCACCTGGATCGACACCGCCGCCGTGTACGGGCTCGGCCACTCGGAGGAGCTGGTCGCGCGTGCGCTGCGGGACATCCCCGACGCCGAGCGGCCCCTGGTCTTCACCAAGTGCGGCCTGGTGTGGGACCCGCAGCACCCCGACGCCGCTCCGGGCCGGGTGGCGCGACCCGACTCGCTGCGCCGCGAGCTGGAGGAGTCGCTGCGCCGCCTCGAGGTCGAGCGGATCGACCTCTATCAGCTGCACTGGCCGCCCGAGGACGGCACCCCGGTCGAGGAGTACTGGCCGGCGATGCTCGAGCTCGAGCGCCAGGGAACGATCCGCGCCGCCGGCCTCTCCAACCACGGCGTCGAGCTGCTGGAGCGCGCCGAGGCGCTGGGCCACGTCGACTCGGTGCAGCCGCCGCTGTCGCTGATCGACCGAGGTGCCGCGGCCGACGTGATCCCGTGGGCGGCGGCGCACGGCACCGGGGTGATCGTCTACAGCCCGATGCACTCCGGCCTGCTCACCGGCGCCTTCGACCGCGGGCGCGCGGCGGCGCTGCCCGCCGACGACTGGCGCTCGCGCAACCCTGACTTCAGCGGGGAGCAGCTGGAGCGCAACCTCGCCCTGGTGGACGCGCTGCGACCGATCGCCGACCGTCATGGCGTCGGCGTCGGCGCGATCGCGGTGGCCTGGACGCTGGCATGGCCGGGCGTGACCGGCGCCATCGTCGGTGCCCGGCGCCCCGCGCAGATCGACGGCTGGATCGCCGCCGGCGGCCTCGAGCTCGATGACGACGACCTCGACGAGATCGCCCTCGCCCTGGAGCGCACCGGCGCCGGCGAGGGACCGATCCGTCCCATCGCCAGCGCCTCGCTCGCCTGAGCGGGTCGTGGAGGACACAGCATGCGCGTCGCGGTTCTGGGACTGGGAAACATGGGCAGTGGCATCGCCGGCCGGCTCCTCGACGCCGGCCACGAGCTGCATGTCTGGAACCGCACCGCCGCGCGGGCCGAGCCACTGACCGCCCGCGGCGCCGTCCTCGAGGCGTCGCCCGGAGCGGCGGTGCGCGAGGTCGAGGTGGCGGTCACCTCCCTGGCGGACGACGAGGCGGTGCTCGGCGTGGTCCTCGGCGACGACGGCGTCGCCGGGTGCCTGCCGCCCTCCGGCGTGCTCGTCGACATGAGCACGGTCTCGCCCGAGACCTCGCGGAGGCTCGCGCGCGCCGTCGACGGCCGCTTCGTCGACGCCCCGATCCTCGGCGCGCCCCAGGCGGTGACCTCCGGCCAGGCGACCATCCTCCTCGGCGGCCCCGACGACCTCGTCGACCGGCTGATGCCCCTGTTCGAGCAGGTCTCCGCCCGGCAGCTCCGCTGCGGGCCGGCGGGGACGGGCACCACCGTCAAGGTGGTCGCCAACCTGCTCCTCCTCGGCCAGCTCACCGTGCTCTCCGAGGCGGTGGCCACCGCCCAGGCGAACGGGGTCGACGACCGCCTCATCGCCGAGCTGGGACGCACGCCACTGGTGGCTCCCGCGCTCCACAACCGCCTCGACGATGTCATCCAGGGTGACCACCAGGGCTGGTTCTCGGCGCGGCTGGGACACAAGGACGTGCGCCTGGCGCGCACCCTGGCCCGGAGCGGGGGGCTCGACCTCGCCGTCGCCGCCACCGTCGAGGCGCTCTTCGACGAGGCCATCGCCGCCGGGCTCGGCGACCGGGACATCGCCGCGGTGGTCGAGGCGGTCCGCGCCCGGCGGGTCTCGGAGGCATCGCTCGGCTCGCGCTGAGATCGGCTGCGACCAGAGGTTAACCGGATCACAACCCGTCCCTCACCGGGCCCTCAGTACGATCACCCGGGACCGAGAGAGAGGGATGGGCGCGCATGACAGCGAACCTCGTGATCGTCCTGGTCGTGGTGATGTTCGGGCTGATGTTCGACTTCACCAACGGCTTCCACGACACCGCGAACGCGATGGCGACCTCCATCGCCACCGGCGCGCTCACGCCGCGGGTCGCGGTCGCCCTGTCCGGGGTGCTGAACTTCGTCGGTGCCTTCCTCGGGCTGTCGGTGGCGGCCACCATCGCCACCGGCATCGTCGACGCCAAGGTGGTCACCACCACCACGGTGTTCGCCGGGCTGGTCGGCGCGATCACCTGGAACCTGCTCACCTGGTTGCTGGGGCTGCCCTCCAGTTGGCTGGTCACCATCCCGGTGGCGGCGAGCTTCGGCGGCGCCGCCAACGCCATCGCCCGCGGCGTCGGCGGCGTTCCCGGCGTGATCGTCACCGCGCTGATCGCCGTCGGGGTCTTCCTCTCCATCTGGATGATGGCGCGCCGTACGCCGATCACCGCGAACAACGTGAACAACCCCATCCCCGCAGGCGCCCGCTCGGCCCTCGCGCTCGACGTCGAGGGCTCGGCGGTGGCGGCGGCATGATCGATCAGCTGGGCATCGTCGCTGCGGCGGCGAAGGCCGCCACGCCGCTGGTGAACTGGTCGGGTCTGCTCAAGGTGCTCGCCCTCGCCGTCGGCACCGGCGTGGTGATCGTCGGCGGCTTCTCGCTGGGCCTGGCCGCGCTCGACGTCTACGTCTGGAGCCTGCAGCGCCAGCGGCAGGCTCGCCAGGAGATGGCCGCGCGCGCGGGAGGCGAGGCCGGCGACGGGGGCGCCATGGCGGTGACCCTGCCCGACGACCCTCCGCACGTGCGCTTCGGGTCGCTGGTGGTGGCGCTGTTCTTCTTCGGGGTCTGCGTGGTGGGGGTGGTCATCGGTCTGATCGAGATGGTCTCCAAGTAGCCCACGGGCGGGGTGGAGACGCCGTCGGCAGGCCGGTCGCCCGCTAGCGGTCCGCCCCGGGGACACGGCCGCCGGGGTCCTCGGGCATCAGCGCGAGCACGTCGCCGCGCAGCCTGCGCAGGTGACGGGGCGCCACCTCGGGGGCCTCGGTGGCGCGCTCGCGGACCAGGCCGAGGGCGATGACCGCGACCGGGGCGATGTCCAGGTGGGCGGTGTCGATCGCCTCCTGGTAGGCGGCCGCGCTCTCCTCGTACCGCCCGTCCGCCTCGAGGGTGGCGGCCA
>JAXDLS010000036.1:0-3201 GCA_034666485.1 Chloroflexota bacterium | reverse complement strand
CGAGGCCACCGACAACGGGCCCCGCCTGGTCGAGCAGGGGCTGATGACCTGCACCGCGCTGGTGCCACGGATCGGCTACGACGCCGTCGGCGCGATCGCCAAGGAGGCGTTCCGCAGCGGCCGCACCATCCGCGAGGTGGCCCGCGAGCGCACCGAGCTCAGTGAGGACGAGCTCACCGAGCTGCTCGACCCGGTGCGGATGACCGAGCCGGGCTAGAACCGAGGGCTATACTGCGCCGCCATGACGATCGACGAGATCAGGACGGTATGCGTCATCGGCGCGGGAACCATGGGCAGCCAGATCGCCCACCAGGTCGCCATCGGCGGCTACCCGGTCCAGCTCTACAGCCGGTCCGCGGAGCGCCTCCAGTCCGCGGTGAACGGCACCGCCTCGCTGCTCCGCAAGCGCGTGGACCGGGGGAAGCTCGACGCCGACGAGTGCCAGCGGGCGCTCGACCGCGTCACCACCTCGACCGACCTCGCCGAGGCCGCCGCCGGCGCCGACCTGGTGATCGAGACCATTGCCGAGGACCGCGACGCCAAGCGCGCCGTCTACCCGCAGATCGACCAGGCGGCGCCGGCCCACGCCATCATCGCGAGCAACTCCTCGACGATGCCGTCCTCCTTCTTCGCCGACCTGGTCACCGAACCCGCCCGCCTGCTCAACATCCACTTCTTCAACCCCGCGCTGGTGATGCAGCTGGTCGAGGTGGTGCGCGGCCCGCACACCGGCGACGAGGCCATCGAGACCTCGATGGAGTTCGTGCGCCGGGTGGGCAAGACCCCGGTGCTGGTGCGCAAGGAGACCTACGGCTTCATCGCCAACCGCATCCTCTTCATCGCGATGCAGGAGGCATTCAAGCTGGTGGAGGCCGGCTACTGCACCATGGAGGACTGCGACCTGGCGGTGCGCAACGGGCTCAACTGGCCGATGGGCCCCTTCGAGCTCGCCGACCTGGTCGGGCTCGACGTCACCCGGGAGATCCTCACCCAGGGCCACCTGCAGACCGGGGAGGAGCGCTGGGCACCGACGCCCATCCTCAGCGACCGGGTCGCGCGCGGCGAGCTCGGACGCAAGACCGGCAAGGGGTTCTACGAGTCCAAGCGGTAGCGCTGCGATGCCGATGTTCGAGGCGCTCCAGCAGCTCTTCGCCGCCACCCGGGTGCGCCGCGAGCCCATCCCCTACGTGATCTGCCGGCTCCAGCCGGGCACTCCCCTGGAGCCGGTGGTGCGGCTGCAGCCGCCGCCGCTCTGCCTGACCGTCGAACCCGACGGAGCCACCGTCTTCCTCCCCGAGCCCGAGCTGCCCGGCCTCGAGTCGGCGGTGCCGGTGGCCGAGCACCACGGCCCCTGGACGGTCTTCGGCCTCTACGCGCCCTTCGACTTCGGAGTCACCGGCTACCTCGCCCAGGTGTGCGAGGCGCTCGCCGCCCGCGAGATCCCGATGCTCTCGCTGGCGACCTACCGCCGCGACTACATCCTGGTCCCCGGCGAGCGCAGCGACGACGCCGAGGAGGCGCTCTCCGCCCTCGTCCTCGCGGGGACCGGGTAGGGGCCGGTCAGGCCGACGGCAGCGCCAGCTCGAACTCGGCGCCGCCGTCCTCGGGGAGGCGGGCGACCACCTCGCCGCGGTGGCGGTCGGTCACGGTGCGGACGATGAAGAGGCCGAGGCCGGTGCCGGCGATGCCCCGGACACGCTCGGCGGCGGAGCGGAAGTACTTGTCGAAGAGCCGGTCGATGTCGGCGGCGGGGAAGCCGGGGCCGTGGTCGCGGACGGTGATGCGCACGGTGCCGACGTCGCGGCGGGCGTGGATCTCCACGCTGCCCCCCGGCGGCGAGTGCTTCACCGCGTTCTCGATGAGGTTGGTGAGCGCCACCACCAGCCACTCGTCGTCACCCTGGACGCGCAGCCCGTCCTCCAGCGCGAGCACCGGCTGCACGCCGCCGAGCTGGATGTCGGTGGCGACGTCCTCGAGGGCGGCGCCGACCAGGGCGGCGACGTCGAGCTCGCGGAAGGCGGGGAGCTCGGCCGGGTCCTCGAGACGGTTGACGGCGCTCAGCGCCTGCACCAGCCGCAGCATCGCCTCGGTGGCACCGCAGAGCGCGGTCACCGCGGTCGCGGCCCGGTCGGGGAGCTCGCCCAGGGTGCCGGCGGCGAGCAGCTGGCCGTAGCTGCTGACGATGGTCAGGGGGCGGCGGAGCTCGTGGAGGGTGACCGCCATCGGGGTGGTGGCGAAGGGGTCGTCGGGCGCGGTCTCCGCCTCCGGGGCCCCGGCCTGCGGCTCGATCGCCTCCGCGACCACCCGCGCGGCGAGGCGGCGACCCACCGCGGCGAAGGCCACGGCGGTGCCGGCCACGTCGGGAACGAGGCCGTTGCCGCCCCGGTCGAGGGCGAGCACGGAGCGGCGGAGCGCCTCGAGGGCGCTGAGCACCACGTCGAGGCGGCCGGCCAGGCCGTTGCGCTCGGCGGCGTCGACCCCGGTGAGCGCCGCCAGCGGCTCGAGCCGTCCGGCGGCGGCGGCGGCGACGGCCTCGACGAAGCGCTCGCCCTCGCCGGCGGGCACCGCGGGCGCGATCCGCCCCTCCGCCATCAGCTCGGCCGGCCACGCCCGAGCGAGGTCGGGCAGCCGCTCGCGCAGGAGGGCGGAAAGTCGTATCCCGATTCCGGCCTCCGTTGCGGCCGCGTGCGCAGTCATTCTGGCGCAGTGTAAAGGAGGGTCACCACGGACTCGTCGATGTTGCGACATCGTGTCCCGCAGGCCGTGTCCCGGCGACATGGATGCACAGACGTTCGGGCTCGACGGCATTTGGAGAGATTCCAAACCGGCCTATACTGACGGACCCGTCACGACGCGGAGGGCCCGCGGAGGAGCAACCGATGAGCGAGAAGCGCCCAGCGACCACCACGGACGCCGGCATCCCGGCACCCAGCGACGACCATTCGCTCTCCGTGGGGCCGGACGGCCCGCTGCTCCTCCAGGACCACTACCTGATCCAGAAGATGGCCCAGTTCAACCGGGAGCGGGTCCCGGAGCGGGTGGTGCATGCCAAGGGCGGCGGCGCCCACGGCTACTTCGAGGTCACCGACGAGGTGACCCAGTGGACCAGGGCCAGGTTCCTCGACACCGTGGGGAAGAGGACCCCGGTGTTCCTGCGCTTCTCCAGCGTGGCCGGCGAGCTCGGCTCGGCGGACTCGCAGC
>JAXDLS010000035.1:0-4573 GCA_034666485.1 Chloroflexota bacterium | reverse complement strand
TGAGCGGGTCCAAACAGCACCTCCTCGAGGCTTCCCTTGATCCCGGTGCGGATGCGCGTGCCGCGGGGCAGGTTGGGATCGGGCGTGGCCATGCCCCAGTGGTTGCCGTGGCCCGCCGCGTCCGCGGTGGCGGCGAAGATGGAGCCGATCATCACCGCGTCGGCGCCGCTGGCGAACGCCTTGGTGCCGTCGCCGCCGATGCGCATGCCGCCGTCGGGGCTGATCGCCACCCGCTCGCCGCTGCGTCGCAGGTGGTCGTCACGCGCCGCCGCGCAGTCGCTGGTGGCGGTGACCTGGGGCACACCCACCCCGAGCACCGCGCGCGTGGTGCAGGCGGCGCCCGGGCCGACGCCCACCAGCAGCCCCCTGATGCCGGTGTCCATCAGCTCGAGGGCGGTGGCGTAGTCGACGCAGTTGCCGACCACCACCGGGATGTCGAGCGCATGGGTGAGCTCGCGGAAGGAGAGCTGGCGGTACGACTTGCTGACGTGCCGCGCGGTGAGCACCGTTCCCTGCACGACGAGGACGTCGGCCCCCGCCTCCTGCACCAGCGGCCCCCGCCGCTCGGCGTGGTTGGGGATCGAGGAGACCGCGCAGCGCACCCCCCCGTGCTTGATCTGCTCGATCCGCTGACCGATGAGCCCGTCCTGCACCGGCGCGGTGTACAGCCTCTGCAGCAGCAGGTTGATCTTCTCGGGCGGCGTGTCGGCGATCTCCTGGAGCGCCTCGCTCGGATCCTCGTAGCGGGTCTGCAGGCCGTCGAGGTTGAGCACCGCGAGGCCGCCCAGCCGCCCCATCGCGACGGCGAAGCGGGGGTCGACCACACCGTCCATGGCGGCCGCCAGGAAGGGGATGTCGAAGGTCGAGCCGTCGAGCTGGAAGGAGACGTCGATCTCCGCGGGGTTGATGGTCACCGTGCCGGGAACCAGCGCCACCTCGTCGAATCCGTAGGCGCGCCGTGCCCGCTTCCCTCGTCCTAGCTCGAACTCCATGAGACCTCCGGTGCGACAACCGCGCCTGCGCTCACCACGGTCTCGGGAATACGACGAGCGCCCAGCGCAGCGAGGGGCCGCGCTGGGCGCTCGTCTCCCCGAGGAGCCGGCGAAGTCCTCACCGGCAGGGGCATGCGCTGCACATCGTCATGGCCATCCAGGTGGGCACGAAGCATACCAGAGAACCCGTCCGAGGGTCGGCGACCCCACCCCATATTGTGTACGCCACCATGACGAACACCAGATGTGGTAGGACTCAGGGGGTGGGCGAGGGTGTCTCCGACGCCTTCGGCGTGGGCGTCGGAGGAGCCGTGGGGGACGGGCTCGGCGTCGGGCTCGGATTCTGGTCGGCCGTCGGTGACGGCGGCGGGGTCACCGGCACGATCGGCACGTCCGTGGGTGCGGGCGTCGGCGGCGGCGGACCCTGCCGGGTGGGCTTCGGCGACGGGGACGGCGTGGGCTTTGGCTTGGGGGTCGGCGTCGGCGTCGGCGAGGGCCTGGGTGTCGGCGCCGGCGTGGGCGTCGGGGTGACCACCGCGAAGGGCACCGAGGCCGCGGTCGGCGCGGGGGTGGCCGGGCTGGTGGTGGGCTTGTCGGTGAGCACCGCGCGCCAGACGATGCGGTCGTAGTCCTGGAACCACGGGGTGCAGGTGACCAGGGTGAGCTCGGCGTCGTCGGTGGGCCCCAGCTGGGTCACCTTGTCGGGGGCGAGCACCTGCGTCGAGGTCACCCGGTAGTGCCAGGTGCGGCAGTTGCGATCCTGCACCACGATGGTGTCGCCGGCGTGGAGCTGGTCGATGTTCTGGAAATGGGGCTCGCGGTGGAAGGCGATGATGTCGTTGCCCACCTCGCCGGGGGCCGCGGAGCCGTGGTAGTGGACCATCGAGCGCTGCAGCAGCAGGTCCCAGCCGCCGTCACCGGCGACCCCGGAATAGCCGTACTGCTGCAGGCTGGGGAAGCTGACCATCGCGTACGACTCGGCCGGGCTGGAGGTGCCGCAGGCGCCCGCCGCGGCGGTGTCGGCGGTGTCGGGAAGGCCACCGACGAGCGCCTGCGAGCCGCCCTTCTTCCATTGCGCCAGGGCGTTGTCGTCCGCCCTGCCGCGGTTCTGCACCCCCAGCAGCGGGACGACCACGATGCCGATGCCGGTGGCGATGAGCGCCACCCCGCCGAGGGAGAGCAGGTGGCGCGGCTGCGGCCGGCCCAGCCGGGGGTGGCGCACGCGCCGGCCCAGCCGCCAGGCGGCGGCCAGCATCGCGGTGACCACCGCGAGCAGCGCCTCGCGCAGGCGCGCGCGTCTCCGCTGCCACGGGGTAGGCAGATCCTCGGCCATCACGCGGGCGAGCTCCCCGATCTCTTCGTAGTCCGCGGCGAGCTGCTCACGCATGCCGGGCCACCGCTTCCTGTCGGTCCCCATCGCGTCCACGGTACACCGCTGTCACGCGGCATCAACGGCCGCCACCGTTTCGTCACGGGGCGGCTCGGGCCACCCCGGGTCAGCCTCGACGCGCACCCTCGAGCAGCCGCGGGCGGCCCGCCGCCGGCTCGGCGTCGCCCGGTCCCACCGCCGCCGCGGCGACCCCGGCACCGCGGCCACGGGCGTAGTCGTGGAGCACCTGGCAGCTGCTCCGGCGCGGCTCCCAGCCGAAGCGCTCGCGCAGCCGTGCCACGTCGACGACCCGTCCGTACTGGATGAGGCGGAGCAGGTGGGGCGGCCAGTCGAGCAGGCCCATCCGCCTCAGCGCCAGCGCCGCGAGGCTTCCGCCCACCGGAGGGATGACGGGGAGGCAGCGGCGGCCGAGGATCCTCGCCGCCTGGCTGAGGATCACCACGCCCGTCCCGGAGACGTTGTACGCGCCGGGGTGGTCCTCGACCGTCGCCCGGTAGAGGGCCTCGACCGCGTCCTCCTCGTGGAGGAACTGCAGCCGGGGGTCGAAACCGAGCACGGTGGGCACGGCGGGGAGCCCGAAGTAGGCCTGGAAGGGGGTCTGCAGCAGGGGTCCGAGCACGTTGGTGAAGCGCAGCACGGTCACCGTCGCCCCCGGCTGGCGGAGGGCGAAGTCGCGGACGTAGGACTCGACCTCGACGATGTTGCGGCTGAAGGCGTCCTGGGGCGGGGTGCGCCGGGTCATGTCCTCGGTCCAGACCGAGGGGTCGTCGGGCTCGCTCCCGTAGATCGCCGTGCTCGACTTCACCAGCAGCTTGCGCACCGGGCTCTCCGCACCGCTGCACGCCGCCAGCAGGTTCATGCTGCCGATCACGTTGGTCTCGTGCGCCACCCGGGCGCTGGTGCGCCGCGGGTCGACGATGAGGTTCGTGTGGACCACCGTGTCGATGCCGAGGGCGCGCACCAGCTTGCCCACCAGGCTGTGGCGGAGGTCGGCGCGGATGAAGTCGGTGCGGACGAGGTCGTGCGCCGGCTCCCGGACGTCGATGCCGACGATCTGCTCGACCATCGGGTCGGCCTCGAGGCGCTGGGCGAGCTCGTAGCCCCAGAAGCGGCTGATCCCGGTGATGAGGACCCGCTGGCGGCGCATGTCTTCTCCTCTGGGCAGGGACCGCCCATGGTAGGGGGAGTCGCCCGGCCGGCCCCCTCCCACATCTCCGGCGTCACCCGAATTCAGCGTCTCGGTTCGTGCGGGGTCCTGTAACCGGCTCGTGGCCGTGCCCTGAGATGCGTTGCGATCGTACTATTTGCACACTTTGCCTCGATGGACCGCCTCACCTCCACTCCCACCCTGGACCTCCTCAGCAGCCACGATCCGACTGACCAGGCTCCCGCCGGCGAGACCACGATCCTGGTCATCGACGACGATCCCACCATGGGCGCGATGCTGACCATGCTCGGTCGCGAGCACGGCTTCTCCGTCCAGGTCGCCATGGACGGCTTCGAGGGACTGCGTCTCGCCGAGCAGTCGGACGCCGACCTGATCGTCCTGGACCTCAACCTGCCCCGGCTGACCGGGCTGGACGTCTGCCGTCGCATCCGCGCGGCGGGGATCGAGGTGCCCATCCTCATGGTCTCCGCCAACCATGACGTGGTCGACGTCGTCGTCGGACTCGAGATCGGCGCCGACGACTATGTCACCAAGCCCTTCGAGCTCCGCGAGCTCGCGGCCCGCATCGGCGCCCAGCTGCGCCGCCAGCGTCGCAGCGCCACCCAGGTGCGTCCTGGCCGGCTCAAGTTCCCCGGACTGGTCATCGACTTCGGCCGTCACGAGGTGCTGCGCGACGGCGAGGCGGTCGGACTGACGCCCACCGAGTTCAATCTCCTCGCCCTGCTCGCCACCCGCCCCGGCCGCGTCGTGTCCCGTGCGGACATGATCCAGCAGGTGTGGGGACAGGGCGCCGATCTCGACGCGCGCAGCGTCGACGCCCACGTGTACCGGCTGCGGCGGAAGATCGAGCCGAACAACGAGCATCCCACGTACGTCCACGCCGTGCCCGGTGTCGGGTACCGGTTCGACTACCGGCCCGTCGGGGGGTCTCTGACGCCGGCGTAGCTCCGGCGGGTGGAGAGCCCGGCGGTTCTGCCGCCGGTCGAGATTCGCGGTGGGCCTCTCTGCCGCCGGTTGAGAGGC
>JAXDLS010000034.1:0-3306 GCA_034666485.1 Chloroflexota bacterium | reverse complement strand
CGTCTCCACCACACGGATCGCCCGACCCGGTCGGGCGGGTGGTCTAGGCCATCGTCTCCGAGGCGGTCATCAGCGGGGAGCGATGTCCGAGGAGCGCCCGGGTGGCCGCCACGCGGCAGGCGAGGAGCTCCAGAACGTCGTCGAGCTGGCTACGGAAGTTTCCGGCCAGCTCGATGGGATGGTTGTCGATCTCCCGCAGCAGCGCTGACAACCGGAGCGCCCTCTGCTCGATCTTCGCAACGACCTGCTGCGGGTCCTCGGCCGTTGCGGCCAAGTGAATCGGCTCCATCCACACACCTCCTGGTCGGCGGTGGCGTGGCCATGGACTGTCCACGTCGCCGCGGATGTTGCCGGGTGGTCCGGCCCCCGCCGGAGTAACACCCCTGTGCGGGCCATCCTACGGGTGATCGGGTCGTCTGGCAATAGCCCGGGCGGAGCTCGTGACCGGACCGCATGGGCGCCCGAGGTGTCCCCGAGCACCGGTGCTAGACTCCCGGTCCGCCCGTTCCGGACAGCGGGGTCCGACCCAGCGCGGATGGCGGAATCGGTAGACGCGCGGGACTTAGGATCCCGTGGGGAGACCCGTCCGAGTTCGAGTCTCGGTCCGCGCACGGCGGTGCTCGTCGGTGAGCCCCGCCGGCAACCCCGTAGAGGATCTCCAGTGGCCTCCGTTCCCAGCAGCGCAGCCGAGCTCAGCGTCTCGGTCGAACCCCAACCCGGCTCCCAGGTCGAGCTCGCCGTCGAGGCGCCCGCCTCGGAGGTGGATTCCGCGGTCCAGCAGGCGCTGCGCCGGCTGAGCGGACAGGTGCGCCTGCCCGGATTCCGTCCCGGCAAGGCCCCCGCCGCCCTCGTCGAGCGCGCCGTCGGCTGGGAGGCGGTGCGCCGCGAGGCCGCCGACAGGCTCATTCCCACCCTCTACCTCCGCGCCCTCGCCCAGGCCGGCGTGGAGCCGGTCGGCGACCCCGAGGGTCTCGAGGTGGGCGACTTCGAGCGCGGCAAGCCGATCACCTTCAAGGCGAGGGTGACGGTCAAGCCCGAGGTCGAGCTCGCCGACTACTCGTCGATCCGGGTCGACGAGGAGACCACCGAGATCGACGAGGAGAAGCTCGACGCCGCACTCGAGGAGGTCCGCAGAGGCCATGCCGAGCTGGTCGAGGTCACCGACCGTCCCGCACAGGCGGGCGACGTGGTGACGGCGACCCTGGGCATGAGCAGGGACGGCGAGCGTGTCGCCGAGCCCGAGGAGCGCGACGTCGAGCTCGACCGCGAGCGCGTCCTCCCGGGCCTGGTCGAGGGCATCCTCGGGCTGAGCGTCGGGGCGTCGAGCTCCAGCGAGGTGGTGCTCCCCGACGACTACTCGGCCGAGGACCTGCGGGGCGCGACGGTGGTGTTCGACATCACCGTGAATCGGATCAAGGAGCGCACGCTGCCCCCGCTCGACGACAGCCTCGCCGTCCTCGACGAGCACGGCGAGACCCTCGACGAGCTCCGCGCTCACTACCGGCAGGTGCTCACCGAGACCGCCGAGCGCCTCGACCGCGAGCGCTACGAGGGGGCGGTACTCACCGCGTTTCGCGACTCGGTCTCGTTCGACGTCCCCGAGGTGATGATCGAGCGGGAGATCGACCGCCAGCTGCGCGACACCGAGGCGCGCCTCGCCCAGGCGGGGATGCGCTTCGACCGCTACCTGGAGTACACCGGGCAGACCCTCGAGAAGATCCGGGGCGAGGCCCGCGAGCCGGCGACGATGCGGGTGAAGCTGGAGCTGGTGCTCGAGGCCCTCGCCGCCGCCGAGGGCATCGAGGTCGATCACAGCCAGGTCGATCGCGAGGTCGAACGCCTCGCCGCCGGCCGCACCCTGAGCCAGGAGGACCGCCACCGCCTGGAGCATGCGGCCGAGCGAGACCTCCGCTTCCGCGGGGCCGCTGGACGGGCGGTCGAGATCGCCCGCGGCGAGGGGTGACCGGGCCGTTCCCGGGAAGTCGAAAATCCGCCCGTATAATGCGGGTGATGACCACCTTCCACAACCTCATCCCCATGGTGGTTGAGACCACCAACCGCGGCGAGCGCTCCTTCGACATCTATTCGAGGCTGTTGAAGGACCGCATCATCTTCATCGGCACCCCCATCGACGACCAGATCGCCAACGTGGTGATGGCGCAGCTCCTCTATCTCGAGGGTGAGGACCCCGAGAAGGACATCTCCATCTACATCAACTCGCCGGGTGGCTCCGTCTATGCCGGCCTGGCGATCTACGACACCATGCAGTACGTGCGGCCCCGGGTCAGCACCATCTGCCTGGGGCTGGCGGCGTCGATGGCGGCGGTTCTCCTCGGCGGCGGGAACAAGGGCATGCGCTACAGCCTGCCCAACACCCGGGTGCTGATCCACCAGCCCTCCGCGGGCTTCAGCGGCCAGGCCACCGACATCCAGATCCACGCCCAGGAGATCCTGCGGGTGCGCCCCCGCCTCGACGAGATCCTCGCCGAGCACACCGGCAAGCCGATCGAGGTGATCAACCACGACTCCGAGCGCGACTTCTTCATGAGCGCGGCGGAGGCGAAGCAGTACGGCCTGATCGACGAGATCATCGAGGGGCATGGCCGCCTCGGCACCAACGGCGCGGGGGTCGCCGAGCCGGCCGGCCGCGGCGTGACCGGGGGCTCGGCGGGTCCCACCACCGACGGCGGCAGCGCCGCCACCCGGAACTAGGAGGTCATGCGCCGGTGAACGAGCGCGACGATCGCCGGCGCCACACCCGCTGCTCCTTCTGTGGAAAGGGACAGGAGCAGGTTCGGAAGCTGGTCGCCGGTCCCGGTGTCTACATCTGCGACCAGTGCATCGACCTCTGCCAGGAGGTGCTGGAGGAGGACAACCGCAGCACCGCGCAGAAGCGCACCAAGAGCGGCCTGATCCCCAACCCCCAGGTCATCTGCGCGGCGCTCGACCAGTACGTCGTCGGCCAGGAGCACGCCAAGAAGGTGCTCAGCGTCGCCGTGTACAACCACTACAAGCGCATCGCCCACTCCAAGGCGGCGGGCGACGTCGAGCTGCAGAAGTCGAACGTGCTGCTGGTCGGTCCCACCGGCTGCGGCAAGACCCTGCTCGCCCAGACCCTGGCGAAGATCATCGACGTGCCCTTCAGCATCGCCGACGCCACCAGCCTCACCGAGGCCGGATACGTCGGTGAGGACGTCGAGAACATCCTGCTGCGGCTGATCCAGGCGGCCGACTTCGACATCAGCCGGGCGGAGCGCGGGATCATCTACATCGACGAGATCGACAAGATCGCGCGCAAGTCCGACA
>JAXDLS010000033.1:0-3176 GCA_034666485.1 Chloroflexota bacterium | reverse complement strand
GCAGGGCGGCCGGGGTCGCGAGGTCGCCGGCGGTGCCCTCTACCGGAGGACGCCGGGGATCTACGGCGCCCTCTTCGACCAGGCGCTGAGCACCGCCCGGTCGGGCATCACCGCGCTCCAGGACGCGACCAGGTACACCCCCGCGGTGTCCTACACCGCGCAGAGGACGGTGTACGGCAGTAAGAACGACCTCGCCTCGGCGCTGCAGCTCACCGCGCAGATGATCGTCACCCAGCCCTCGGTCAAGGTCTGCCACGTGGTCCTCGGCGGCTTCGACACCCACCAGCAGGAGGACACCCGCCAGGCGGCGCTGCTGAGCGACGTCGACACCGCGGTGAGCGCCTTCATGACGGACATCGAGGCCCACGGCCAGGCCGACCGGGTGGTGCTGATGACCTGGTCGGAGTTCGGCCGCCGGGTCGCCGAGAACGGCAGCAGGGGCACCGACCACGGCGCCGCCGCGCCGGTGCTGGTGGTCGGGAAGCCGATCGCCGGCGGCCTCCACGGCGAGCCGCCGTCGCTGACCTCGCTGATCGACGGCGGCAACCTGAAGTACACCACCGACTTCCGCAGCGTGTACCAGACGGTGATCCGCGACTGGCTCGGCGGCGACGCCGCGTCGGTCCTCGGGGGAACCTTCCCCGCCCTGCCGCTGGTGCGCGGAGTGGCGGCGTGAGCCTCCAGCGACGCCGGCACCTCGGGTCCGCCGCCGCGAGAATCACCTCGACCCCGCCGGAGAACCCGGCATGACCACCGACGCCGGCCCTCTGGGAGGCGGCCCGTGCCGCCGCCCTCGCCACCGGCAGCGACTTCAGCCGCGCCTGGATCAGCGTGCTCGGCTGGAGCACGGTCGGGGCCCTCGGCGCCCTGGCGCTGCCCCGGCTGGTGGGCGGCCGGGTGGGACCGGGGAGGCCCGCGCCGGGATCCTGAACCCGCCGTCAGATCGCGCAGACCCGCCGTACACTGGGTGTGCAAGGTGGTCGCGCTCTACATCCTGTCCGCCGTCCTCCTCCTCGGCATCGAGGCCGTCACCGTCGCGTTCTTCGCGGTGTTCGTTGCCGTGGGACTGCTCGCCGCCGCCCTGGTCGCCGCCGTCGGCGCCCCCCTCTGGGCGCAGCTGGTCACGCTCAGCGCCGTCTCCGTCGCCGGCCTGGTGGGGGCACGGCCGCCGATCGCCCGGGCGATGATGCGCTCCCGCACCGGCATGCACCTCCCCGGCGTGCAGGACCTCGTCGGCCAGACGGCTCTCACCGTCGACCAGGTCGGCGACGAGCACCACCCCGGCCACGCGGTGCTCGCCGGCGAGCGCTGGCTGGCCATCGCCGAGAACGGTCTGCCGCTGCCACCCCAGAGCGCCGTCACCGTCGCCGCGGTCCGCGGCACCACCCTGGTGGTGCGTCCGCGTCCCGCCCTTCCCCCCGGCTGACCGGGCGGACAACAGGAGGCCTCATGACCGCCGGGCTCATCGTCCTCGTCGCCATCTTCCTCCTCGTGGTTCTGGTCATGTCCCAGAGCGTGAGGGTCATCCAGCAGGGGTACATCGGCGCCGTCAAACGCCTGGGCGAGTACCGGGCGCTGCGCGAGCCGGGGCTCGCGATGATCCTGCCCTTCGTCGACAACCTCACCCGCGTGGACATCCGCGAGACCCCGCGCACCGGTGACCGCCAGGAGGTGATCACCCGCGACAACGTCACCGTGGCGGTGAACGCCACCATCTTCAGCCAGGTGGTCGACGCCCGCCTCGCTCTCTTCAGCGTGTCCAACTACGCCATCGCCATCGACCAGCTGTCGCGCACCACCCTGCGCGCCGTGTTCGGCTCGATCACCCTCGACGAGGCGCTCTCGCAGCGCGAGCGCATCAACGTCCAGCTGCAGGAGCAGATGGAGTCGGTGACCGACAAGTGGGGGATCCGCATCAACCGGATCGAGATCGTGGACATCACCCCGCCCGCGCAGATCCTCCTCGCGATGGCGCTGCAGAAGACCGCCGACCAGGAGAAGCGCGCCGCCATCCTCCAGTCGGAGGGCAAGCAGCAGTCGGCGGTGAACATCGCCGACGGCCAGCGGCAGGCGCTGATCAAGCAGGCCGAGGGAGACCGGCAGGCGTCGATCCTCCGCGCCGAGGGCGCCCGGCAGGCGGCCATCCTGGAGGCCGAGGGTCGCGCCCAGGCGATCCAGACGGTCTACGGGGCGATCCGCGAGGCGCATCCCGACCAGACCCTGGTGGCCATCCTCCAGCTCGACACCCTGGGCAAGTTCGCCTCCAGCGAGGGCTCGACGATCGTCGTCCCCTACGAGGCCGCGGGCATGATGGGCGCCGCCCAGGCGCTGCGATCGGTGCTCAACGGCACCGGCGGCGGCATCCCGGCTCCGCCGACCTGAGCCTCCGCGGCACGTACGATGGCGCGGCCATGACCGAGCAGCCAGGCCTCTTCGGAGCGGTGCCCGGCGGCGAGGCCGCGCCCGCCGCGGCGCCGGTGGTGCCGGGCGCGCCGCTCTCCACCCGGATGCGGCCGCGGAGCCTCGACGAGTTCGTCGGCCAGGAGCACGCCGTGGGTCCCCAGGCGGTGCTGCGCCGCGCCCTGGAGACGGACACGCTGCCGTCGATCATCCTCTGGGGGCCGCCGGGGAGCGGCAAGACCACCCTCGCCGGGATCGTCGCCGCGATGACCGGCTCCGCCTTCGAGGCGGTGAGCGCGGTCAGCTCCGGCGTCGCCGAGCTGCGCCGCATCGTCGACCGCGCCGCCGAGCGGCGGCGCACCGGGCGCCGGACGCTGCTCTTCATCGACGAGATCCACCGGTTCAACCGGGCGCAGCAGGACGCGATCCTGCCGCATGTGGAGAGTGGGCTGGTGCGCCTGCTCGGCGCCACCACCGAGAACCCGGGATTCGAGGTCAACGCCGCCCTTCTCTCACGGGCCCGGGTGGTGCGCCTCGAGGCGCTCGACGCCGCGGCGCTGCGCCGCCTCGTCGAGCGTGCCCTGACCGACCCGGAGCGCGGCCTGGGCGGCCTGGGCGTGGAGCTGGAGGACGACGCGTTCGAGGAGCTGGTGGCACGCAGCGGAGGCGACGCGCGGGTCGCCCTCGACGCCCTGGAGATCGCGGTCGCGGTGACCCCGCCGGACGGCGACCGCCGGCGCGTCGACCGCGCCGCCGTGCTCGGCGCCCTGCAGCAC
>JAXDLS010000032.1:0-2536 GCA_034666485.1 Chloroflexota bacterium | reverse complement strand
CGCGGCGTCCGGGCGAGGCGGGATGGGAGGATGTGCTGGTCCGCGCCCTGCGCGAGCTCGGCAGGCTCGAGCGCATCCGGCAGCGGGCCGCCTCCTAGGCGCGACCGGGACAGAGAAGAGAGAAAGGAGTCACGCGTGAGGGACGAGGCGGCGGAGTCGGTCCGGGCGCTGGGCGAGGTGGTGGAGCGGCTGCGCGCGCCCGGGGGCTGCCCCTGGGACCGCGAGCAGACCCATCGCACCCTGCGCCCCTATCTCCTCGAGGAGACATACGAGGCGCTCGAGGCGATCGAGGGCGGCCAGCCGGCGCGGCTCCGCGAGGAGCTCGGCGACATCCTCCTCCAGGTGTTCATGCACTGCGCCATCGCCCAGGAGTCGCCCGACGGCTTCGACGTCGGCGAGGTCGCCGAGGTCACCCGCCAGAAGATGGTCCACCGCCATCCTCACGTCTTCGGCACCACCGAGGTGGCCGGCGCCGCCGAGGTGGTGGTGAACTGGGAGAAGCTGAAGGCGGCGGAGAAGGGGGAGCGCCTGTCGGTGCTCGAGGGGGTGCCGATCACCCTGCCCGCGCTCGCCTACGCCCTCGGCGTCCAGAAGCGCCCCGCCCGGCTCGGCTTCGACGAGACCCCCGAGGTCGCCGGCGCGCTCGCCCGCCTCCAGCAGGCGCTCGCCGGCCTCGAGGCCGAGACCGCCGCCGCCGCCGTCGCGCCCCCGCCGCCGCAGGGCGCAGACTGGGCCCTCGACGAGGCCGCCGCCCCTCCGCCCGTCCCCGCCGGCCACGCCCCGCCCCCGCCGCCCGCCCCTCCCGCCCTCGAGGCGGCGGTCGGCGAGCTGCTCTGGTCGGCGGTCGCGGTCGCCCGCCGGCTGCGCGTCAACCCGGAGGACGCCCTGCGACAGCGCGCCGACCGCTTCGCCGGCCGTTTCCGCGGCCTGGAGGCGCGAGCTCGCGAGGAGGGCCGGTCGCTGTACTCCGTCGAGGCGGAGGAGTGGGAGCGCCGCTGGCAGGAGAGCGGGGAGACCGGGGGCGGTTGATCTTCGGCCGGGGATGCTCGGCGTTGTGCCGCCGGGTGGCAGATACTCGGCCGGCCTGCAGACGGGTGGCCTGTCGACATACCGAGTGAACAGGCATCCGGACTGACCATCGCCCGGTAATGCGACAGCGCCGCTATACTCTGCGCGTCACGGCCGTTCCCGCCAACGTCTCAGAGGGCCGTCGCAATCCTCCCGCGTTCCCGCCGCACCCTCACCCGGCGCCGTCTGCTCGCCGTCGGTGTCGCCGTTGCCGGGACCTGGGTGAGCTACGCGGTCTACGCCGCGACCACCGCGGGCCACGCACTCGACGGGCGGGTGCGCACCCTGCAGAAGGAGAACGCCGCCCTCCGCCAGCAGGTCGACCTGCGCCGGCGGGAGCTGGCCTCGGCCGGCTCCAGCGGCTGGCTCGAGGAGGAGGCGCGCCGCCTCGGCTACATCCGCCCCGGCGACCGCATCTTCGTGCTCGCGACTCCCGGCGCCAGGGTGCCGGCCGAGGGCGGCGTGGACCCCGGTCCCCTGCCCGGCCTCCCCAGCCCCACGCCCCGCCCCGCCGGCGCCCCTCCCGCCGCCGCCGCGCAGACCGGCGCGCCGGTCCCCGCCGCAGCGACGTCCACGCCGGGCCCCACGCCCATGCAGTTCACCGTCCCGCGGCACTGAGGTCGACCCGGCCGGTCGATCGGGCGGCCGCGGCTGATCCGCGACCGTGGGGGCGCGGCACCCGCCGCGCGCGGTGCGGTATCCTCGCAGGGCGGCGTGGAGCAGTGGCAGCTCGTCGGGCTCATAACCCGAAGGTCGTTGGTTCGAATCCAACCGCCGCAACCACCTTCCCTCCGCCTCGGTCGCGCGTCGCGCGCCGGCGGACTCTCCCGGGCGGTATAGCTCAGTTGGCAGAGCAGGCGGCTCATACCCGCTATGTCCCTGGTTCGACTCCAGGTACCGCCTCGCGGCTCAGCGGTCCCGAGCGCGTGCCCGCGGTCGCGAGGGTGCGGCGCGAGCTCGCCCGGGTGCTCGACCGCGAGCGGCTGCTCGAGCCGGGGGAGACGGTGGTGGTGGCCTGCAGCGGCGGGCCCGACTCGCTGACCCTCCTCGACGGGCTCGCCCGGCTGGCACCGCCCCGGCGGCTGCGGCTCGTCGTCGCCCACGTCGACCACGGGCTCCGCGACGGGTCGGCGGCGGAGGCGGATGTGGTGGCCGCCGCCGCCGCGCGCCGCGGCCTCGGCTTCGCCGCCCTCCGGGTCGTGGTCGAGCCGGGCGGCTCGCTCCAGGACGCCGCCCGCCGCGCCCGGCACGCCGCCCTGCGCGGCCTCGCCGCCGAGCGCGGGGCAGGCGCCGTCGCCCTCGGCCACACCGCCGACGACCAGGCCGAGACGGTGCTGATGCGGGCGCTGAGCGGGGCGACCCCGCGCGCCCTGTCGGGGATGGCGCCGCGGAGCGGACCGCTGGTCCGGCCGCTGCTGCGGCTGTGGCGCCGGGACACCCTCGCCTACTGCGCCGCGCTCGGCCTGGA
>JAXDLS010000031.1:0-3105 GCA_034666485.1 Chloroflexota bacterium | reverse complement strand
GTGGAGGGGGGCAGCGCCGGCATCGGGCGCGCCAGCGCACGATGTCTTGCGCTAGACGGGGGGAGGCAGAGCCTCCCCCCGGTAAGAACCGGTGCCGACAAGGGGCCGTGGTTCCGCTCGACCGGCGGCAGAGCGGCCCCTCACGAATCTCGACCGGCGGCAGAACTGCCGGGCATCTCCACCGGCCCGCGAGCCGCGAACCTCGACCGGCCGCAGAGCGGCCCCCCGCGAATCTCGACCGGCGGCAGAACTGGGGCATCTCCACCGTCCCGCGAGCCGAAGTTGCTGGGAGGCGGCCGATGTGGCAAGCTGGACCACGTAAAGGCTACTTTATCGATCTACAAAGTCAACAATAGCCCGTCAAGGAGACGCGATGACCACCAGAACCCCTGCGCTTGTCACGACCGAGTGGGTCGCCGAGCGGCTCGACGATCCCGGCATCCGCATCGTCGAGGTGGACGAGGACGCCTCCGCCTACCACGCCAGCCACATCCCCGGTGCGGTCGGCTTCGACTGGCGGAAGGACCTCCAGGACGGCACCCGTCGCACCTTCGTCGCCCGCGAGGGATTCGAGCAGCTGCTCGACCGGGCCGGCATCACCAACGACACCCACGTCGTCCTCTACGGCGGCTCCAACAACTGGTTCGCCGCCTACGCGTACTGGTACTTCCAGATCTACGGCCACGGGCGGGTCAGCCTGATGGACGGCGGCCGCAAGCGCTGGGAGCTGCAGCACCGGCCGCTGACCTCCGAGGCCACCAGGGTCACCCCGACCAGCGGCTACCGGGCCACCGAGGCCGACACCAGCATCCGCGCCCGCCGCGACCTGGTGCTCGACGACTATGTCGGCTCCCCCAGCGGCCACGCCCTGGTGGACGTGCGCTCGCCCGAGGAGTTCCGCGGCGAGAAGCTCGCCCCCGAGCACCTGCCCGGCGAGTCGGCGCAGGTCCCCGGCCACATCCCCGGCGCGGTGAACATCCCCTGGGCGAAGGCGGTGAACCCGGACACCGGCGCGTTCCTGCCGGTCGACGAGCTGCGCCAGCTGTACGCCGCGCAGGGCGTCACCCCCGACAAGCAGGTGGTCGCGTACTGCCGCATCGGCGAGCGCAGCGCCCACACCTGGTTCGTGCTCCGCGAGATCCTCGGCTTCCCCGAGGTGCGCAACTACGATGGCTCCTGGACCGAGTACGGCTCGCTCATCGACGTCCCCGTCGAGAAGAGCGTCCCCGTCGCGGGCCGGGCCTAGACCGTTCCCCATGGGTGGCGGCGCCGCGCGGCGCCGCCACCCGGTGGGCTCCTCCGGCGCCCAGCCTGGTGCGGCGGCCCGGCGACATCCGGCGGCGAGTCCGAAATGTGAGTTCGACCTGACGTTCCGGGGGTGCTGCGCGCCAGACTTGTCGGCATGAACCCGTTGCGCACCAAGCCCATCGAGCAGTGCATCCGCGACACCGAGGAGCCGGTGCACCGGCTCAACCGCCGGCTCGGTCCCGGCGACCTCGTCACCTTCGGCGTCGGCGTGGTCATCGGCACCGGGATCTTCGTGCTCACCGGCAAGGCCGCAGGGGTGCAGGCGGGTCCCGCCGTCGCCCTCTCCTTCGTCGTCTCCGGCTTCGTCTGCGCGCTCGCCGGTCTCTGCTACGCGGAGTTCGCCAGCACCGTGCCGGTGGCGGGGTCGGCGTACACCTTCTCCTACGCGACCCTGGGCGAGCTGGTCGCCTGGATCATCGGCTGGGACCTGATCCTCGAGCTGGCGCTGGGGGCCTCGACGGTCGCGGTCGGCTGGTCGAACTACCTCACCGACCTGGCCCGGTCGGCGGGCATCACCATCCCCGGCTGGCTGGGCGGCGAGCACCACAACCTGCTCGCCGGCGCCATCGTGCTGCTGCTCACCGCGGTGATCTGCTTCGGGATCAGGCTCTCCTCGCGGGTGAACATGGTGATCGTCGCCATCAAGGTGAGCATCGTGCTCTTCGTCATCGTCGCCGGGCTCTTCTACATCCACACCGCCAACTGGTCGCCCTTCATCCCGCCGTCGGGAACCCGCGGCGCCGCGGGCGCGACCAGCTCCCCCTCGCTGCTCCAGGACCTCGGCTTCGCGCCCGGCAGCTTCGGCATCACCGGCATCTTCACCGGCGCCGCCCTGGTCTTCTTCGCCTTCATCGGCTACGACGTGGTGGCCACCGCGGCGGAGGAGACGCGCAATCCGCAGCGTGACGTCCCCATCGGCATCCTCGGCTCGCTGGCGATCTGCACGGTGCTCTACGTGGCGGTGTCGCTGGTGGTCACCGGGATGGTGCGCTTCGACCACCTGAGCATCACGGCGCCGCTCGCCGAGGCCTTCCGCAGCGTGGGCCAGCCCGCCTTCGCGGTCATCATCTCCGCGGGCGCCCTCGCCGGCCTCACCTCGGTGATGATGATCCTGCTGCTTGGCCAGAGCCGCATCTTCTTCGCGATGAGTCGCGACGGCCTGCTGCCCGGCGTCTTCGCCACCGTGCACCGACGCACCCGGGTGCCGGTGCGCACCACGGTGGTCACCGGGGTGGTGGTCGCCGCCGTCGCCACCACCGTGCCGCTCGCCGAGCTCGCCGAGCTGGTGAACATCGGCACCCTCTTCGCCTTCGTGCTCGTCGCCATCGGGGTGGTGATCCTGCGGCGCACCCGGCCCGACCTGCCACGCGCATTCCGCGCACCGTTCGTGCCCGTGCTGCCGGCGGTGTCGGTGCTCGCCTCCCTGTACCTGATGCTCAACCTCCCGGCGCTCACCTGGGCGCGTTTCGGGATCTGGATGGCGGCGGGGCTGGTCGTCTACTTCGCGTACGGCGCCGGGCACAGCCGGCAGGGCCGGCAGGGCCCGGGTGAGCCGGCGAGGGCCGGGCTCAGGGGACGAAGGAGGGAGGAATCGCCGGCAGGCCTTCGATCGACGTCACCCGCTCCACCCGGTCCGTCCGGCTGACCCGTCGAGCATGAGGGTCACCCCGGACAGGACTGGTCCTCGTCGCAGGCGGGGCCGCCCTCGTCCGCGAGGGGGCGGCCCACCGCCTCGAAGATCTCCCGCAGCTGGGCCACCTGCTCACGGCTGAGCCGGTCGAAGAGGTGGCTGCGGAT
>JAXDLS010000030.1:0-2691 GCA_034666485.1 Chloroflexota bacterium | reverse complement strand
GCGCCGCGGCGACGCCGCCGGCCACCGCGCTGTCGACGGCGTTGCGTGCGTGGGGGCGGTTGAGGGTGATCACGAGCACGCCGTCGCGCCGCTGGGCGAGGACGGCGGCTGCGCCGGCGTCGGCGGTGGACATGGGCTCCTCCGTTCGGTGCGCTCAACCGCCCAGAACTATAGTCAGCCGCCCGCCGGAGGCAGCCTCCGTGGCTGCGTCGCGGTTCCCCGGATGGCCACCGGGCGCTCGTCGGAGCGGCGCCGCGCGAGGATGTGGATGTCCACGTCGCTGAGCATCCGCACCAGCTTGTGCACGGTGCCCTTCGACCAGTGCCCGTGCTGATCGCGGCCGCGGCTGAGCAGGATCTCGGTGGCGAGGATCTGCTTCGCATAGCCGGCGAGGGCGGGCGCCGCCTCGGAGTCGTGCAGGGTGACGAACTCGCCGCCGAGCTCGGCGGCGAGGGCCGCGTAGGCGTCGAGCTGCGCCTTCTCCGCCTCCGAGCGCTGCCGGGTGCGCACCGTGACCACCCGGAGCTCGCCGTCGAGGCTCCCGGCCAGGCTGGCGGCGCGGCGGATGAGCTTCTCCAGCCTGGGACGGGGCGGGATGCAGACCATCACCCGGGCGCGCGCCTCCCACGGCCGCTCGATGCTGCGCTCGTGCATGTACGCCACCAGCCGGCGGTCGGTGTGCTGGGCGATGAGCCGGAAGGCCATGGTCCGCAGCCTCGACAGCAGCTCGGGACGGAACTCACCGCGCAGCGCGGCCTCGACCTCGCCGGGGGGGACGATGTCGCCGCCGCGCAGCCGGTGGTCGAGCACCGAGGGGACGACGTCGACGAGCTCCACCTCGTCGGCGAGGTCGAGCACCGAGTCGTCGACCAGGGGGCGGCCGCCGTTGCCCGGGCCGCCCAGCGCCCGGACGGTGCTGCACACGTCGCCCAGGTGCAGGGTGGCGAGCACGGTGATGCCCGCGTCGACGAGCCGCGACACCACCTCGGCGCGGGTGTGCCCGTCGATGTCCGGGCCGGCGAGGTCGTCGATGCACACGACGTCGGGGCTGCGCCGCAGCACCGCGGGCACGTCGAGACGGTCGGGCGGCGGCTCCCCCCGGCCGCCCAGGAGCTCCAGGCCCGCCAGCGCCCCCTCGCACTCGCTGCGGCCCGACGTGGTCGCCGCGGCAACCACCACGTCGGTCCCGCGCTCGCGGCGGCGGCGGGCCTCCTCGAGCATCGCGGTGGTGGTGCCGCAGCCCCGCGCGTAGCCCACGTAGACGCGCAGCGCGCCACGCCGCGGAGGGGCGGCGTCACGGAGCAGGTCCTCGGGACGGCGCCGCTGCGCCACCCGCGGGGAGGCCGGCCGGCGGCGCTGCGCGACCGCGAAGCGGGCGATGACGTGGATGTCGACACCGGGCAGCTCGTCGACGAGACGGTCGAGCAGCGCGGGCCGCAGCCGCCGCCACAGCGAGCGCTCGTTCGGCGACTCGCCGAGCACCAGGTGGCGGCTGTCCAGGTCCCGGGCGACCCTGACCAGCTCCCTGGCCACGTCGGCCGACTCGCGCACGATCAGCGAGCACTGCAGCAGGTCGGCGACGGCGCGCGCCCGGGACACCGCCTGCTGCGACCCCTCCGCCGAGCGCACCACCGTCACCGCCGTGCAGAGACCGCCGAAGCGGCGGGCGATGCGCACGCCGCGACGGATCAGCGCCTCGGAGCTGTCGCTGCCGGAGATGGCGACGAGCACGTCCTGGGGAGGCGGCCGCACCTCGCCGCGGCCGTCCCCCGACCGCTGCGCCACCATCCGCAGCGCGATCTCGCGCAGCGCGGCGAGGTTGCCCGGGCGGAAGAAGTTGCCCAGCGCGGTCTCGACCTTCTCGGCCGCGTAGACGTTGCCGTGGCGCATGCGCTTGCGCAGGGCCTCGGGCGCGATGTCGATGAAGTGGATCTCGTCGGCACGGTCGATGACCCGGTCGGGGAGGGTCTCGCGGACGGCGATGCCGGTGATGTGCTCGACCAGGTCCTTGACGCTCTCGATGTGCTGCACGTTCAGCGTGGTCACCACGTCGATGCCGGCGTCGCGGAGGGCCTCGACGTCCTCCCAGCGCTTGGCGTGGCGGACTCCCGGCGCGTTGGTGTGAGCGAGCTCGTCGACGAGCACCGCATGGGGACGGCGCTCGAGCACGCCGTCGAGGTCCATCTCCGCCAGCACCGTTCCCCGATACGGCACCTCGAGCCGCGGCACCACCTCCAGCCTGCCGGTGGCCTGCACGGTCCGGGGGCGGCCGTAGGTCTCGACGAAGCCGATCACCACGTCCTCGCCCGCGGCCATGCGCTCGCGACCCTCGCGGAGCATGGCGAAGGTCTTCCCCGACCCCGGCGCGGCGCCGAGGTAGACACGCAGCCGGCCGCGGACGGCGGGCGCCCCGGTGCTCATGGCGTCAGAGTAAGCCGTTCGCGATCCTGGAGCGGGAGCGAGCCCCGCGGTGACCCCCGCCGTCCCCCGCTGGGGGATGCCAACCCCCCGCCCGGAGGATTGACCTTCCTGACGACTACGTCAGGATTGGGCCGCAGTGTGGAGGTGGAATCTCATGCTGGCGGGCACCCGGACATGGCCATGACGTACTCGGCGAGGACGGTGACGCCGCGGGTCCTCTGGGCCGACGCACGCCGGCACGAGGCCAGCCTCCGGGCGTTCTGCGACTCC